>NZ_JADQAM010000061.1:612135-634525 GCF_022129405.1 Psychrobacter sp. Ps2
TGAATAATTAAAATATAGAATTGTTATTTATATAAAAATGTCGAATAAGATTTATTTAAAACCATAGTTCAAAGTCCTAGTTTGAAATCATAATTTAAAAACCATCAAATCGTTAAGTGAGTGTGTTATGCAAGCTGTACAAGTTAAAGTGGTAAACCCTAAAATTACTGAAGATAAAGCGTTTTCTCTACCAACTCGTGCCACCGATGGCAGTGCAGGTATTGATTTGCGTGCTTGTATTGACGAGCCATTAACGATTAAAGCAGGTGAAACCCATTTAATTGGCACAGGCCTTGCCGTTTATATTCAAGATCCTAATTATGCAGGTATGATTTTACCGCGTTCAGGTCTTGGTCATAAGCACGGTATCGTCTTGGGTAACTTAGTTGGGCTAATCGATGCTGACTATCAAGGCGAGCTGATGGTTAGTATTTGGAACCGCAGTAGCGACGACTTTGTTCTCAATCCAAGCGATCGCATGGCACAGTACATCGTGGTACCTGTTGCGCGTCCTGAGTTTGAAGTGGTTGCAGAATTCAGTGATGAAAGCGTACGCGGTGCAGGCGGGTTTGGACATTCAGGTCGTCAATAGTAGCTATTTTGACGGTCAAACCTGCTAGTAATTTTTTAGATAGCGATTAGAATTTTGCTTGAGCTATATATAAAGCCTTGCGCTATTCATTTTTTATTTATCATTGAACACTTATCACGGTTATAAGGAGAATAAGCAATGCCACCTTTTGCGGCGCAGCAATCCTTATTCCGTGCTTATGATATTCGTGGTGCCAACCAGTATTTTACTAGCAGTTTTATACAAGCGTTAGGCGATGCTTTTGCTGTTCTCTATAATGCTCAAAATAGCCAACCGACTCAAAATATCAATACTAATGCCTGTGTTGAGACTAAGCAGAATATTGTCGTTATTGGTTATGATATGCGCATTGGTAGTGAGGCTATTGCACGTACGCTCTCTACTGTACTCGCTCAGCAGGGTTTACGCGTAATCCAGTTAGGTCTGGTTACCACGCCGATGATGGCATTTTGGGCAATGCAATATCAAGGACATGGCATAGTCGTAACTGCTAGTCACTCTGCTAAAGACATACTAGGCATCAAATGGTTGGTGAACAACAAGTCTCCTAGCAGCTCAGAGATACAGACGCTCTATCATCAAATAACCGCCAATCATGGTCATCACACCTATCCCGATAATCAAGCTAACAATCCTGTCTTTCATTCAGAAAATATTGAAAGCATTGATAATAACCATGACTCAAAATTACCAATTGATTTGCTTGAGCAACTACCTGCTCATCAAGTAGCAAGCGTCTATATCGATGCTATTGCGCAGGTATTTGAACAATTATTTCAGCATAATCACTCGGCAACTGCAGCCAATCAGAAAATCGCTTATAAACTTGATTTGGTCATAGTTATTGACTGTATGCATGGCGCAACTGGGAGCATTACTCAGCGCTTGTTCGAACGTTTTTGCCAGCATGTTATTTTTCTCAATGACACACCTGATGGCAACTTTCCCCTTGGTAATCCAGACCCTACCGAACCAAACCGCCTAAACGAATTGCAGCGAGCCGTTGTTTTGCACGCAGCAGATATAGGCCTAGCGTTTGATGGCGATGGCGATCGTTTGATGATCGTTGATAATAACGGCAAAATAGTTATGCCCGATCATTTGCTTTATCTACTAGCACGTATTGCTATTACTGAACATCCTAACTCTCTTAGCGACTCTTTATTAGCATCTGAAGTTCTTTTCGATATTAAGTGCGCCCATCATTTGCCAAGACTGTTATCTGAGCTTGGTACTACACCTGTGATTAGCAAGACTGGCAGCAGCTTTATGCGCCAGCAAGTACAGCATCCTGACAATCAGATTGTCTTCGCTGGTGAATTATCAGGGCATTTCATCTTTAATGACAGCCGCTTTATTCCTTACGATGATGCGATGTATGCTGCATTACGGTTGCTGCATTGGCTTGACCAAGTTCATGATGATACTAATGATAAAAAACCACTATCAGATATCATCCATAGCTTGCCCACTATAGTCAGTACTGCTGACCATTACTTGCCAATGCCGCAGACGGCTACTACCGACTGCTCTCTCGTAGAGCAACTAACGAGATTTTGCCATTACTTGCAGTATCTAGTAGATATGTCTACCCATACTGATTCTTCATCTAGTCAGCAGTTAAAAGATACTTGCCTGCCCGCCACAACATGCAAGTCATCAGCGTGTACTTGCGCTACTGCGAAGACGCAAATAGCATTAAAACAGACGCATGAATTATTACCTGTAGGAACCAAGCTGAGCTGTATCGATGGTGTGCGTTTAGATTTTGCGCATGGCTTTGGCGTACTGCGCCAATCAAATACCAGTAATAGCCTGACCGCGCGCTTTGCGGGTGACAGTGTGGATGACCTAAAAGATATTCAGGATACATTTGCCGCTTTATGCCGACCATTTAACGCAGCGCTAGCAGAACAGATTCTTGCTATTCCTGTGGAGTAGCCTCATAAAACATATAGCTGTCTCATTAGACATAATAGAAAAACAACCAATTTAAACCCGGCCCTTAGGAGTTTGTAATGACGCTTAATTTAGATGATGCCAAAAACACCGCTGAAGTATTGACCACTGCTCTGCCTTATATCCAGCGTTTTGTTGATAAACTCATCGTCGTAAAATACGGCGGCAACGCCATGACCGACCCTGAGCTTGAGAGCTCATTTGCTCGCGATATCGTTTTGCTAAAGACAGTCGGTATGCATCCAGTAGTCGTACATGGTGGTGGCCCACAAGTTGACAACCTCCTAAAAGAGCTCGGCCGTCAATCAGACCGTATCGATGGCATGCGTGTCACTGACAAAAGCACCATGGATATCGTAGAGATGGTCTTGGGCGGTAGCGTCAACAAATCGATTGTTAGCCTGATTAACAAACACGGCGGTCGCGCGATTGGTCTTACAGGTAAAGATGCCAACTTGATTCAAGCCAAAAAACTGATGATGGAAAAAATTGGCGCAGACGGTATCGCTGTACCAGTTGACTTAGGATTCGTCGGTGATGTGGTCAGCGTCAATAAAGACGTGATTAACATGTTAATTGCCTCAGATTTTATCCCTGTAATCGCGCCACTTGGCGTTGACGCTGAAGGCAACACCTATAACATCAATGCAGATTTGGTCGCAGGTAAAGTGGCTGAGTTTTTGCAAGCAGAAAAGCTCATGCTGCTCACCAATATAAAAGGCGTATTGGGCCGTGATGGCGAAGTAGTGACTGGACTCACGCCGAAGAAAGTCGATAGCCTAATCGAAGACGGTACAATCTCAGGAGGCATGATTCCAAAGATCCAATGCGCGCTCGATGCGGTGCGTAGCGGCGTCAGAAGCGCTGTCATCGTTGATGGCCGTGTGCCTCATGCTACTTTGCTTGAGATTTTCACCAATGAAGGGGTTGGTACGCTCATCAGTCGTGAGATAGGTTCGTCAGTGAGCTAGTAGAACGCAACCGTAACTGACATTAAAAAGCCTGAGCTTGGATACCAAGCTCGGGCTTTTTAATGATTCATGATTGCTTTAATAATCGTTAATAAGCACAGAACTCAACCGAGCTATGGCTACTGTTGCCATATACTTGCATGTAATGATTGCCTTTATTTTCGGTAAAATAAGAGGTTTCATTATCATAGCGATCAGCATCTAAGCGCCCTTTAGGCCCTGAAACGTATGCGACACTTATTTGGTCATCGCCCACATTACGAATCACTAAGTTTTGCTCAGGTAGCAACCATAAGCGGAACAACTTACCATCTTTGATGTTACCGGTAAAACTGCCGCAATAGCTGTCTTTGGCAAAAGTAATCTTAGTAGATGAGTCAGCGGCTTGGACGCCTGTTATCATCAAAGAGGCTGTTGCAAGCGTGGCCATTAATAACAACTTTTTCATAGTCTTATCCTTAACCATTATAAACAAGCAAACTTAATTCCATTCATGAAATCATAGTTTATAACGTGCCAAAGTGACAGCTCTTTTATGAAAAATTTGTATTAAATTCGTCTTCGTTAAAACCGCAAAGCAGTACTGGCTGACCTTGGGTTTTATCATCGCATTGACCCTCAACCATCGGACGTTTGATCATACTGGTATTTTCCACGAGTAAATCTATCGCAGCATCCACATTGGCATCTGCCGCTTGCTTTTGGCTATCCTCTAACTTACGCCATGTGGTACCACGCTTGTTGAGCACTTTATCGATGCCTAGTTCATTCACCCAGCGCTGGATACTCTCTTTGTCGATGCCTTGTTTTTTATAATCATGAAACTCATAGCTGACGTTTAGCGCGTCAAGCTTAGTAAATGCTTTTTTCATGGTGCTACAAGATTTGATACCGTAGATAGTGATGGTCATAGAAACTCCTCATGAATGTTCATTGATCTGTTTATTATACCGAAGGATGATGAGATGTAGACAACCCATCCCGCTAAAGTCACTTTTAATCCATAAACCTCATGAGCAAATACATCATATCGTCGCAATTTTTACCAAATTACGCTATGCTATGGCATTGTCAAATTCCCCCTATTTTTATTAGTATCAACCAATTTCGAGCCGACTATGAGCAACGCCGTGACAGCAGACCAAACAGAAAACAACTATTATAACCCACAAGCGATAGAAACCGCGCAGCAGACCAAATGGGCAACTGACAAGCGCTTTGAAGTAAGCAATGAGCCAAGCGACAAGCCAAGTCGTTACATGCTGTCGATGTTCCCTTATCCAAGTGGTAAGCTACATATGGGCCACGTACGTAACTATACGATTTCTGACGTATTGAGCCGTTATTATCGCCTAAAAGGCTATGAAGTCATGCAGCCAATGGGCTGGGATGGTTTTGGCCTGCCAGCAGAAAACGCAGCAATTGCCAACCAAACACCGCCTGCTGCATGGACATTTGCCAATATTGACAGCATGCGCGCGCAGCTTAAATTACTAGGCCTGTCTATTGACTGGTCACGTGAGTTTGCTACTTGTAGCCCTGAGTATTATCAGTGGGAGCAGTGGTTATTTTTGCAGTTGTACAAAAAAGGCCTAGTCTACAAAAAGCTGTCGACGGTCAATTGGGATCCGGTTGATAATACCGTCTTAGCAAACGAGCAAGTCATCGATGGTAAAGGCTGGCGTAGTGGTGCTGCGGTCGAAAAACGCGACATCCCAATGTACTACTTCAACATCACTGACTATGCTGATGAGCTATTAGATGATTTGGATCAGCTAGAAGGTCATTGGCCATCTGAAGTACTAACCATGCAGCGTAACTGGATTGGTCGTAGTGCTGGTATGGAAGTGCACTTCCCTTATGAGCTTGCTGGTGAAGAAAACACCTTAGATGTGTTCACCACTCGTCCTGATACGTTGATGGGTGTGACTTATGTCGCTGTTGCCGCAGAGCATCCACTTGCACAGTACGCCTCTGAGCAAGATGACGCAATCGCCCAATTCTGTGCCCTTTGTAAAAAAGGCTCAGTTGCTGAAGCGGATTTGGCCAAAGCTGAAAAAATCGGTATGGATACAGGCTTAACTGTGACGCATCCTCTGACTGGTGAAGAAGTGCCAGTTTGGGTTGCCAACTATGTATTGATGAGCTATGGCTCAGGCGCCGTCATGGCGGTACCTGCTCATGATGAGCGTGATTATGAGTTTGCGGTTAAGTACGACCTACCAATCAAACAAGTCATCAATACCCCTGATGGCTATTTTGATGAGCTAAAAGCAGATGCCAAAGCGAACGATAGTGAAGTGAATCTTGCTTATACTGAACGCAACACTTTGGTTAATTCAGGTGAGTTTGACGGTCTAGATTTTGAGCAAGCATTTGAAGCCATGCTAGCCAAACTTGAGCCAAAAGAGCTGGCTAAGAAAAAGATCCAGTATCGCCTACGTGATTGGGGTGTCTCTCGCCAGCGCTATTGGGGCTGCCCTATCCCAATGATCAACTGCGAGCATTGTGGTA
The DNA here is from genome assembly GCF_022129405.1 of Psychrobacter sp. Ps2. Classification (NCBI taxonomy): domain Bacteria; kingdom Pseudomonadati; phylum Pseudomonadota; class Gammaproteobacteria; order Moraxellales; family Moraxellaceae; genus Psychrobacter; species Psychrobacter sp. Ps2. The sequence continues at coordinate 618,172 of NZ_JADQAM010000061.1, forward strand.
CGGTGCCTGTTGAAGAGCAAGACCTACCAGTTGTGTTGCCAACCGATGTCGTACCTGATGGTCGCGGTAACCCACTTAAAAACATACCAGAGTTTGTCAATACCACTTGTCCTAAATGTGGTAATCCTGCTGAGCGCGAAACCGATACCTTTGACACATTCGTAGAGTCAAGCTGGTACTATGCACGTTTTGCTAGCCCAAATGATGCACAAAATATGGTCAACAAGTCTGCTGCCAATAAATGGTTGCCTGTTGATCAATACGTGGGCGGTGTCGAGCATGCGGTGATGCATCTGTTGTATGCACGCTTCTTCCATAAGCTGATGCGTGACGAAAACTTAGTCACAGGTGATGAGCCATTTGCCAATCTAATGACCCAAGGCATGGTACTCGCTGGTACGTTCTACCGCGTTAATGCGGATGGCAGTACGACCTACTACTTTGCAGAAGATATCGATATTGACTTCAACGAACGCGGTCAACCAATCAAAGCTATCTTGAAGTCAGACGGCCAGCCAGTGACGATTGGCAAAATCGAAAAAATGTCTAAATCAAAGAACAATGGCGTAGATCCACAGCTAACCATTGATAAATATGGTGCTGATACGGTTCGTTTATATACGCTATTTACTGCGCCTGCAGATCAAACACTTGAATGGTCAGATGACGCGCTAAAAGGCCCTTATAACTTTGTGAAGAAAGTATGGCGCATTGCAACCGATCATATGCAAGCGCTAACGGCCGCTAATATCAGCATTGATACGCTTAACAGTGCTACCTTGAACACAGACGGATTGAGCAAAGAAGCCAAAAACTTACGCCGTAAAACGCACGAAACAATTGCTAAGATTGACAGTGATTTGGGTGATCGTCTGGCATTGAACACGCCAGTATCAAGCCTGATGGAACTTGCTAATGAGCTGACTGGCTTTAACGCGAGTAATGAGCAAGAGCTGCACGTCAAACACGAAGCATTGACCAACCTGTTGATTATGTTGTCTGTCTATGCGCCGCACGTTGGCGAGCATCTGCTTGAGCAGTTGGGTCTTGACACCTTAATCTTGGACTACCCAACCGTGGATGAAAGCGCGCTGGTACAGGACATGATCACGATGGTGGTACAGGTCAACGGTAAGATGCGTGGTAAGATGGATGTGGCACCAAACAGCGATCCTGAGCAGCTAAAAGAGCAGGCTCGTACTATGGAAAGCGTGGCAAAATTCATCACGGGCGAGATCAAAAAAGAAATCGTCGTGCCTAACAAACTGGTTAACATCGTGGTTGTAGGCTGAGGTATCTTGAGCTAAGTATTTTAGGCTTAGTGCTCTAAGCCTTCTTATCATATGAGGATAGCGTTTATGTCATACAAGCATCGAGCTGAGCAGGCGCAACCAGAATCAAGCGCATACAGCCTAGCTAATAAAAAGTCCCATGGCCAAAAGCTCGGAGCAGTCTTACTTGCCACGCTGCCAATGTTTGCGGTGGTAGGTGCAGCCGCTGCTCTTAGCGGCTGCGGCTTCCAGCTGCGTGGCTACGACTCAGCGATGCTGCTTGACGTCGAAAAAACAGCGGTCATCATCGAAGACAATCGCACCTCATTCCCGCTGAAACTACCATTGACGCGTCGCCTGAAAACGTTAGGTGTCGATGTTATTGGTAATATGAGCTCGGAAGAAGTTGCTCGTAATAACCAACAAGCAGGGGCTGAGACTATTGCCGCTATCGACATCCGTAACGTACGTTTTAAGCGTTACGAATTGGTTGGCGTATTAACAGAGATTCGCTTGGTACTATCAGCAGATGTCAGCTATCAAACGATGGAAAATGGTAAGCCTGTAACACTGAGCAACCCCATTCAAGTCGAGCGAAGCTATCAGTACAACGAAGCATCTGTTAGTACTGACGATCAGCAAGGCGAGCAGACTCGTGATTGGCTCTATGATACTTTAGCTCGCCGTATCACTGACCAGTACGTCGCAATCTCGCTTCCTAAAGTCGCACCTGCTGCCAAACCATCTGTGCAGATGAATAAAGGTGTGACACCAACCGTTGTCGTCGTACCACAACCGGAATAGTTAGTCGTTCTGATTATCAAACGATACCATTTCTAGAAGTATGAGTAGCAAACTAAGCGAGCGTAAGTACTAGTAAACTCGGCTAGCTTGACACTGCTGATCATATTTTTGGAATTGATATTACCTGCTCATCAACCTGTGTAACACCACGCTATGCAAGATACTTTCATAAAAGCCTACCCAAAACTACTGCAGCCTTCCGTTGCGGTAGCGGGTTTGTGGCTGGCGCACGGTGACGAGCCACTGCTGAGTCAATGGTTGATAGATGCGCTGCGTCCACACTGGCGCGCACAGAACTATGCAATCAAACGTATAGAGCTAATTTCTGTCAAAAGCTGGCAAGAAGTACTGTCTGAGCTTGGCAGCCAGTCTCTATTCGATGATGCCAGCGCTTTAATCGTGACGGGCAATCATAAACCTGACAAAGCAGTTATCACCGAGCTGGAACGTTTTGCGATCGAGGCACAAGCGGGCACACACGGTCATAGTGTATTGTGGCTTACACCTAAGCAAGACAAACGCAGCCAGAGCAGCAAATGGTTTGCTCCTTTTGCGCAATATGGCAATGTCATTGATTGCAATTTATACAATGAGCAGCAGCGCCAACAGCTACTACAAATACAAGCTCAGAAGTTTGGCTTACGACTGTCTCAAGAGGCGTGGCAGCTACTTATGTCACACACTGAGCATCATCTATTGAGTGCTTATCAAACCTTATGGCGACTGTCTTATCTGTTTGCACCGCAGCTAGTTGCTAATGACAGTACTAGTGAAAATAGTGCTACTGACAACAGTACCGAACAATCTAATAGCTTTTCACAACCTGTGAATAATGTGGCATTGGATATTGCAGACCTACAAGCAGCGTTGGTCAGCGATGCGCAGTTTAGTGTGTTCGATTTGTCTGATGCGATGCTCGCGGGCAATAGTACGCAGGTCGCCAAAATCATGTTTCAGCTAAAGTCGACCGATGAGCCCACTACTTTAGTACTCTGGGCTATTAGCAAAGACATGCGTCAAATTATCCAACTTATGGACGGTCAAGACCCTCAAGCATTAGGCATTTGGCGTAGTAAGCAAGGGTTGTACCAACAAGCCTGCCGCCGTCAGTCAAAACAACAAACGAGCGAATGGCCTGCCCTGCTTTACCGCTGTGACCAAGCGATCAAAGGACTTGTTCGTCAGCCAGCATGGGAGCTATTATTGCAAGCAGCACTAGAGCTCGCAGGTAAGCGTTTATTTGCAATGCGCTAAGACTAGCCTGTCACCACCTCTTATTGTTTCTCTTATTAACAAGTTATCCACTTCTTCTCTTACTGATTTATACGTTTTTCTTACTGGTTTATACATTTAAACGCTGTAAATTCAGATTCTACTACCCTATTTTGTTCTCCTATAATCTCCGTTTTATTGATTTTTAGTAAGCGTTTCTTTTCTGTACCTATCTCTATTCTTGGCTACCTTAACCTTTCGTAAACTAATTTCCATTCCCTTTTGTAGGTGAAGTCTCTACTATATCTACACTTGATTTAATTGTGATTGGATTGTTGTCATGCGCAAAATAAGCAAAAAGTCTGCCATAAAATGGGGTGTTATTGCCTTAATTATCGTAGCATTAGGGGCTTTAGCCTATACTTTTTTAAAACCAGAAGAAACCACACCTAACTATTTAACCGCAACCGTTGAAGTCGGTGATATTGAAAATAATGTCATGGCGTCCGGTAAAGTAAAAGCGTTAAATACCGTCGATGTAGGGGCACAGGTATCTGGTGAAGTAAAACGCCTATACGTCGAAGTCGGTGACGAAGTCAAACAAGGCGATTTGATTGCACAGATTGATCAAGTGACTCAGAAGAATAGCCTGAGCAATGAACAAGCCAGTCTTGAACAAAGCGAAGCCGCGCTACAAAGCGCTCAAGCAGAATCGTTAAGCAAACAAGCCAGTCTAAAAAGTGCCTATGCCGATCTTGCCAGCCGTCAGTCTGAGCTGAAACAAGCACAGTCTGATTTTGCGCGTTTGCAAGACTTAGTCGCTATCGACGCTATCTCGCAGCAAGAATATGACACGCAAGCGACCAGTGTCGAGACCGCAAAAGCAGCCGTTGCCAATGCACGTGCAGCTATTGATACAGCAAAAGCGGCGATTGCGACCACTGAAGCCAATATCAACAGTCAGCAAGCAGCATTACGCAAATCACGAACCAACGTCAGTACTGCTGAAGAAGATTTGAGCTATACCACGATTCGCGCCCCGATATCAGGTACCGTCGTTTCTATTACGACTGAGCAAGGCACTACGGTTAACGCTAATCAAACAGCGCCAACACTAGTGACGTTAGCAGATTTATCGACCGTACGTATCAACGCGCAAATCTCCGAAGCTGATGTCATTAACGTCAATGCTGGTATGCCTGCTTATTTCAACATCATTGGTAATCCAGACCAGCAATATGATGCGACGTTGACGGCTATCGAGCCTGCCCCAGAGCAAATCAGTAGTACCAGCTCAACAGACGCCGCTATCTATTATGTCGGCTACGTAGAAGTACCAAACCCTGACCGCTTGTTTCGAATCGATATGACGGCACAGATATATATCATCGTCAACGAAGCCAAAAATACTCTATTAGTACCATCAACAGTGATACAAGAAAAGCGAGCTAAAGGTAAAGAAAAAGGCAAAGCAGCCACCGGCAAGTTTGTACGTGTATTAAAAGAGGACGGAACCGTAGAAGAGCGTACAGTAGAAGTCGGTATTGATAACCGAGTAAATGCGCAAATCTTAAGTGGTTTGAAAGAAGGGGAAGAAGTAATCATCAGTGAAGAGAGCGGTAAGAAATCAGATAGCGGCCGCGTACCTGGTGGACCTCAAATGTAACTTGTGCTTTGACTATGTTGAGTAAGAAAGGCTTGCTAAAAACATAGCAGCCCTTTCATAACAACACTATAACGCTTATTAGCCTTTATTAAAGACACTGCTATGACTATATCTCAATCTCCTAAACCGTCGAGTGAAGATAGCTCTGAAAGTAGCACGGCTCAAAACTTAGGGTCACACACTTCTGCTAATCGCTCAAGCAACTCAGCAAAAACCAATACCGCTACCCACTCTGCATCAGGCAAGCCCATTATGGAACTATCTGGCATTATCAGAGAGTTCCCTGCTGGTGAGCAAACCATTCGCGTCTTGCATGATATCAATCTAACCATCAATCAAGGTGAGATGGTTGCCATCATTGGACAATCAGGCTCTGGTAAGTCCACCTTGATGAATATCTTAGGCTGTCTAGATCAAGCCACTGCTGGTGACTATAAGATTTATGGTCAATCCGCTCGTAAGCTTGATGCTGATCAATTGGCTGAGCTGCGCCGTGAGCACTTTGGGTTTATTTTTCAGCGCTATCATTTGCTTGGGGATATCAGTGCCAAAGACAATGTCGCCGTCCCTGCCGTGTATGCGGGTATGGATACCGAGGCACGCACCAATCGTGCTGAGAAGCTACTAACTGACCTTGGCCTTGGCAATAAGGTCAACAACCGTCCCAATCAGCTCTCAGGTGGACAGCAGCAGCGTGTTTCTGTTGCTCGTGCACTGATGAATGGTGGCGATGTGATCTTGGCAGATGAGCCAACGGGTGCCCTAGACAGTAAGTCCGGCGAAGACGTCATGGCGATTTTGCATGACCTCAGCGCACAAGGCCATACCATTATCATGGTCACTCATGATCCAAAACTAGCAGCGCAAGCGGAGCGTGTGATTGAGCTAAAAGACGGCTATGTCATCGCTGACTATCAAACTGAGCATTATAAGCACACAGACAAAAAACCAGAATCTATCCTTGGCGAGCATCGAAAAAGTGCCTTTGGTAGTTTTATTGATCGACTGCTTGAAGCTTTCAAAATGTCTTTGCTTGCCATGCGCGCGCATAAGATGCGTACTCTACTAACTATGCTCGGCATTATTATCGGTATTGCCGCAGTCGTATCTATCGTAGGCCTTGGACAAGGCTCTCAGCAGCAAATCCTTGCCAATATCAGCTCGTTAGGTACCAATACCATTACCGTCAATGATGGCTACCCTAGAGGCGATCCTAGACGCCGCTATAATGATGACAATTTGACACCAGAAGATGCAGAGGCGGTCGGCAATCAGCCCTATATTATCAGTGTCAGCCCTCAGGTAAATGCCAGCTCTAGTGTCCGCTATCGTAATATACAAGAGGATGCTACCGTCAATGGCGTTGGTGAAGACTATCTAAACGTCACTGGTGAGACATTAACATTGGGCCAAGGGTTTGATGCAAAAAGCATTACATTACGTAGTCAAGATATCATCATCGATGACAACGCTAAACAGACCTTTTTCTCAGATATTGATAATCCTGTTGGCGAGGTAATATTGGTTGGTAGTGTGCCTGGACGCGTAATTGGCGTCCTCGAGGAGAGCGATGGTGGATTTGGCCCTAGTGTGACAACGCCTACCATCTATATGCCTTATACAACGGTGATGTCGCGCGTCACCGGTAGTACCAATATCGACCGCTTTGTGGCGTTGTTAGATGACAGTATCTCTTCTAGTGCCGCAGAGACGGCCATCTCTGATTTAATAGAGAGTCGCCATGGTAAAGATGACTTTGAGCTGCGTAATTCAGACTCTATTCGTCAAACAATCGAGTCGACGACAGGAACGATGACTCTACTTATTTCATCAGTCGCTGTTATTTCATTGATCGTCGGCGGTATTGGGGTGATGAATATTATGCTAGTCTCTGTCACCGAGCGCACCAACGAGATTGGCGTACGTATGGCAGTAGGCGCACGTCAGAGCGATATCATGCAGCAGTTCCTTATTGAGGCCGTTCTGGTCTGTATTTTAGGAGGGCTGATTGGTATTGGACTGGCCTTTGCCATTGGTGAATTAATTAATAGTGTGGGCGGTGATAATTTCAAAGTTATCTATTCATCAACCTCTATTATTGCTGCTTTTGTTTGTTCGACGTTAATTGGCGTGGTATTCGGATTCTTGCCAGCGCGTAATGCCGCCAAGTTAGATCCTGTTGAAGCCCTTTCTCGAGACTAATAATCAATTATTGGCTCGCTTTGGCCGAAAATAGAGCAGTCAATATCGATATAATGATGAAAATTTAAATAAACTGGAATAAATTGGCAATTTTATAAGAGAATTACACTTTTTTTATCATGTGGGGTTGTAATTGTCATAATAATATATATAATGTGCTCTCACGTTTAGGGATACAAACACTTTAAACGTTAGGGCTGTTAGCTCAGTTGGTAGAGCAGTTGACTTTTAATCAATTGGTCCCGCGTTCGAGTCGCGGACAGCCCACCATATTTAGTTTAATCTTTATTAATCGTTCTACCCTATCCGGTAGTAGACTAATAAAGATAAATTTAAAAGACATCGTTAAGATGTTTAGTTTTAGAAAGTTCTTTAGTTAGAATTTTCTCTTGCAGAGTTAAAAAGCATTGCTTTTTTATATACTCTTCAGGGCTGTTAGCTCAGTTGGTAGAGCAGTTGACTTTTAATCAATTGGTCCCGCGTTCGAGTCGCGGACAGCCCACCATATTTAGAAAGCCCAGTTACTATCTTAGTAACTGGGCTTTTTTTCGTCTGGGCGTTTTAAATGTTGTTTCTTAGCTTTTATATACCTCTATTTATTATGCCTGCGTTTAAACAGTCGAAAGTTATCTCTCTTGCGCCATAGTAGTTTATGTCTGATCGTATCTTTGATGGTACGTGGGTGCTTGGGCGCATGAGCGATAAACTCATCAAACTCTGCCTCACTCATCGCTAGCTCTCGTCCATGAGCCATCATCACCATTGACGGTTGCAATGCCCTGATTTTTTTTAACGATTGAACATAAGCTTTTGGGTAATAGACAGGAAATGGCGCTACGAACTTATGGCGTAATTTAATGATTAAATCAGCGGTGTATACTTCGCGACTGGGCAGATGAAACAATGACAAGTCACGATCCGTATGACCTGGAGTCTCTAGTACTTGCCATTCATCAAAGTGTGGCACAAGCTCACCATCTGTGACAGTGATATCTAGTTTTAGACTTGCCGAGTAATATAGATTTTTAAGTGGGCGTCCTTGACGTCTGGCCACATAATATCCTAGATGTATATCTACGAAGTGCATCGTGCGCCCACCAATACCGCTATACCACTGCTTTTTCTTATCAGCTGAGACAATCAGACAGCCTGTCTTTTCTCGAAACTTATGTGCACCGCCTGCATGATCCGGATGCATATGCGTGACCACCACTACTTTTAGGTCGGTGACGGGTCGTTTTAACGTTGTCTTAATATAGTCAAGCACCATCGGCACATCAGCACGGCAGCAGCCATCTAACAGCATTATTTTATCTGGATATACTGCCAGATAGCTACTCTGGATATATCCTTCTAATCGTACAATTTCACATAGACTCATTGGTGTTCCCTACCTCATTCGTCGTTATTATTGTGAGGCTTTTGTTCAGTTTTATAGCCAACCTTTAGTATAGCGCCCGTCACGATAAATAAAACGACTTTGAGTGAACGCTTGTGACTATATACAAAGGCTAGGCGGTATACAGAGACAATGCGACTAATAACGATTAATAACGATTAATAACGAATGATTAGCACCTATAACATGACTTTTATCTGTGAAAATTCTCACCTTATTAGCAAAAAGCAAAAACCCAGCGCTTAGGCTGGGTTTAAGGAAACACTTAATATCTTATTTGTTATTTTAGATACTTCGTAAATTACCTACTTATCAACTATGCAAGATCACGAACCTTTGGCTCACGTTCCCATAGACGAGACTTAGCATTACTAATAAAGGCATCTAACTCGGCCAATGGCGTCACAAAATCATCTTTTTCAACTGGTAGTTTACTTAGGATAAATTCATCAGTCGCACCGCAATATGCGATAGCTTTGCAATGGTTATACGCATCATTGAACCAATCTAACGCAGAGCTGTCCATGGCCAGCTTTTTAGCTTGGTCAGGCATAATGATACTAACGACAGCATCAAACATCACTGACGGACCACCAGCGAGGCGCTCATCAGCTTGTATGCGTGTACCATCATCCAATACGACTTCTTTATTAGGCGCTACAATCTTGACGCTAGCACCCTGCGCTTTGGCGGCATCTTCGAATTTTTTGACTTCACTGCTATTAGAGCCTTCTGCAACTAAGATACCAATCATGCGACCTTTTAAGCTATCAGGCGTTAGGCCAATAGTTTGTACCGCTTTAGAGATTCCCAAGTCTTGGACAGGTGCAGCTGCGTCAGCTGGCTCTGGTAGCTCCATACCCAAGGCCGTTGCTACGCGATTGGCCAAGTCTTCATCGATATGAATCAAATGGCTAAGCATACGCGTACGCACATGGGCTGTATCTACTTTACCTAGCTCAAACGCATAAGCAGTTGCTATATGGGCTTGCTCAGTTACTGTCTGACTACGATAGAACATACGTGGCTGACTATAGTGATCGGCAAAGCTCTCGTCACGTACGCGGCCTTTTACGCCATCATCTAGTTGCTCATGGAATGAATTGAATCCACGTTTAGTGCTTTCACGAGGACGAGTTGGATCTAGGCTTTGTGGCTCATAGAGTACACGCGTCTTTGGCACTTGCATCTGCATATGACCATCTTGCTGATTGTTAGCAAACGGACATTTTGGCGCATTAATAGGAATCTGGGCAAAGTTTGGCGAGCCTAGACGTGATAGCTGAGTGTCTAGATAACTAAACAAACGACCTTGTAATAATGGGTCATTACTGAAATCAACACCCGGTGGCAGATGCGATGGGCAGAATGCTACCTGCTCAGTCTCTGCAAAGAAATTATCTGGATAGCGGTTCAATACCATCTTACCCACGACTTTTACTGGTACCAACTCTTCTGGAATCAGTTTGGTCGCATCGAGATGGTCAAATGGGAATTCGTTGGCTTCTTCTTCAGTAAATAACTGTACGCCAAACTCCCACTCAGGATAATCACCGTTGTTGATTGACTCAAATAAGTCACGACGATGATAGTCAGGATCAGCACCTGAGATTTTCACTGCCTCATCCCATGTGGTTGACTGTACGCCCAATACTGGCTTCCAATGAAAACGTACAAAGGTACTCTTGCCATCTTTATTGATTAAGCGATAGCTATGAATACCGAAGCCTTCCATCATGCGTAGGCTACGTGGTAAACCGCGATCACTCATCAGCCAAATTAGATTGTGCATGGTTTCAGGACTTAACGAGACAAAATCCCAAAACGTATCATGAGCAGAAGCTGCTTGTGGGAAACCGCGATCTGGTTCTGGTTTTACCGCATGGATCAAATCTGGAAACTTCATCGCATCTTGGATAAAGAAGATTGGCATATTGTTACCAACGATATCCCAGTTACCTTCTTCTGTATACATTTTCACAGCAAAACCGCGCACATCACGTGGTGTATCTTTTGAGCCTTTGTTACCGGCTACCGTTGAGAAACGCGTGAATAATGGCGTTTGCTTACCTGTTTCGGTCAATACTTTGGCAGTCGTATATTCTTCTAGAGACTCTGTCAGCTCAAAATAACCGTGTGCGGCACTACCACGAGCATGGACGATACGCTCAGGGATACGCTCATGGTCAAAATGATTAATTTTTTCACGTAATACAAAATCTTCTAATAGCGTCGGCCCACGTGAACCTGCTTTTAGAGAGTTTTGGTTGTCAGCGATAGCCACACCTTGCTGCGTAGTTAATACTTTGGTGTCATCGCCTGCGCGCTGATGGGTTTCACCACCGTTGCCACGTTCAGTGTTCATGTTTTTGGCGGGGTCAGTATGATCGATATTATTATTCATAAAAAGTCCTAGCTAATAGATTGAGAGTGCTCTTTTAAATCACTAAAAGAGTGCCTACACAGGTTTGATATCCTTTGAGATAGTGGTGACTTCATCTGTCATTTATTTATCTGTGTTTTCAGCATTGCTTAACGTTAAATTGATATCGCACTAAAATTCGTAAAGGAATAATAGGCTTAGGAGTTATACTACCCAAAAATAAGTCAAATATAGTTGCGTATATAGTAAACCTTGTTGATGTTTGGTTAAGGTCTATAGACGCTATAAACCAGCTGCTTTAGGTGGTCTTAAAGGCGCATAAACGTTAACAATAGAATCTTGTAATGTAGTTATTCTTTAAGGTATTCTTTTTATGCAGTACTAGAAACTATTGATAAATAAATTGGCAGGGTTTTAGCCTTATATTTATCTTTTTTATATCGTTGAATTCAGATAATTTCGATACAAGAAAACCGAGCGCAAGTTATACATTGGTATATTTAGCGAGGATGACAATGTAGCGGATTTATAGGGATTTGATGATGCGACTATTTTTTATATAACTATAAGGCCACCTACCATGTTACCAACTCTAAACTCCCCGACTAAAAAACCTTATCACTCATTGCTAGTAGGCGCATCAATGGGTCTAATGGCATTAACGTTCAGTCAAACAGCTGCTGCTATCACGACCAAGAGCGTTACCTATACGGTCGATGATAAAGCATACGAAGGCTATTACGCCAAGGCGGACAAAGCTAATGCACCTTTTATCTTATTGATTCATGATTGGGACGGTCTAACTGACTATGAGCGCAAACGTGCTGATATGTTAGCGGCTGAAGGCTACAACGTATTGGCGGCCGATATGTTTGGACAAGGCATTCGCCCTACTTCTATCGAAGAAAACAAACGCCTAACTGGGGAGCTATATGATGATCGTAATAAAATGCGCCGCATATTGGCAGGAGCACTGACGGCAGGACAACTACAAGGCAATGATGTGCGTAAAGGCACGACCATGGGTTATTGTTTCGGCGGTACGGTCGCGTTAGAGCTAGCACGCTCAGGCTTTGAGCAAAAAGCCTTTGTACCCTTCCACGGTGCCTTTGATATTCCAACTGGTCAAAGTTATGACAAAACTACGGGAGAAATCCTAGTATTCCATGGCTCTGCTGACCAATCTGTCTCGCTAGAGAGCTTTGCGACTTTGGGCAAGACCTTAGAAGCAGCCAAAGTACCTCATGAGATGGTCACTTATAGTGGCGCACCACATGCCTTTAGCGTATTTGGCAGCGATAGATATGACGCTCGCGCCGATCAGCGCTCTTGGAAACGCTACTTGGATTTTTTAGCAGAAGAATATAAATAGTCTAACAGCGTAAAAAACAAGAAAGCCTAAATAAGAAAACCTAACTAAAAAGCCACTTCAATCGATCATCTTCTAATCTTAATTGAAGTGGCTTTTCTGTTCTAAGAATTTGATGCTTTATATTTTTTGAAATACCAATAGCTGATTATTGGCAGGCATCGCATACGTTTTTCTGAGTTGTAGATAATGAGCATTTGCTAGATTAACGACATCTTCTTTATCGCGAATGCCGCTGTCAGGATTACCTGCTCTCAACATCCTATCAAATCGTTGATTGCCCTCACTGGTATATTTACCATGCTCATTAAAAGGGCCATATACAATCAGCTTACCGTCAACAGGTAGCGCCTCACCAGCCAATGCAAATAATCGCTCCACCAAAGCCCGACTAATGATATGCAAAGTATTAGCCGTAAATATCACATCATAAGGTAAGTTGAACTGGCTATTGACAGGTACGGAATCCGTACTCAAATCAAACGTTAATGGCGAATATAAATTAGGCGCAGGATAAGCATTGTGCCAAGCGATTATATGGCGATGATTACCAGTCACATCGCTAGTTTGCCACTGTATCTCAGGCAGATTAGGCGCAAAGTAAACACTATGCTGCCCCGTTCCTGATCCTACTTCTAATACTTGCGAATATCCTACTAACTCTTTTTGCAAAACAGACAGAATGGGTCGCTTATTGTTCTCACAAGCTTGCGAAAACGGTAGCTTACTTTGATTATTGATACCGGTGTTGCCTAATTTTTTATTATTCATAACAACCTTTTAAACCCAATTCAGAATTAGAAACTAGTAAATACCCGCTTCTAATCCAGCTGCCAATGTCATCGCTAGCTCTTCCACTTGGGAAGCAAACTCCTCTTGCCAATCACCTTTTAATATTAGAGCATGCTGAATCCATGACCAACGCAATCCGGTAGTAATGGTCTGCATCGCACGATGAGTACCTGTACCATCTTGTCCAGCACGAATATAAAGCGCAAATGGCATGCCCTGCTTCTTCTCTAATATAGGATAGTAGCAACGATCAAAAAAGTCCTTGGTCAGCCCTGCCATATACGCTAAATTCTCTGTCGTTCCAAGAAGAAGTGCGTCCGCCGCGAGTACATCTTGAGGCTGCGTATCCTGCGGTGATTTCAGAATGACATTAATATCTATATCAGGATGGTTCGCACCATCGTAGGCCGCTTGTGCTAATTTTTTAGTATTCGGCGATGGTGCATGCGCAACAATAAGTAAGGTTTTGCTAGCCATATTAATCACCCTTGTAGAGGTCATTAGTTCTTGGAATTAGTCGTTCTTGGAATCAGCAACTTTTAGAATTAATAGCTCTTAGAATTAATAGCTCTTAGAATGAATAGCTCTTAGAATGAATAGTTCTTAGAATGAATAGCTCTTAGAATCAATAGTCACTTTTTGAATGATATCAGGATGCAAGCTATTAGCCACTGGGCAAGTTAAGGCGGTGTTATAGAATATTTTTTGCGTTTTATCATCTAACTGTTGATTAAAAGTAATTACGATATGTACTTCGCTAACACGTCTTGGGTCAGCTGCCATTACTTTGGTCACTTCAGCCATAGTGCCTGCAATATCGATATCCATATCACGAGCTTTAATCCCGATAATCGTCAACATACAACTGGCTAAGCTAGTGGCTAGTAAATCAGTCGGTGAAAACGCTTCACCTTTGCCTTGGTTGTCAGTCGGTGCATCGGTAATTATTTCATCTTTTGATTGCAGATGTATGGCAGTGGTACGCAAATCGCCTTGATAGGTTACTTTTGAAGTTGTCATATTATTATCCTATTTTTTAGATCATTTTTTTATAATTGATTTAGTTGAAATTTTTAGTACGATTCATGACTCATCTCTTAATCCATTCTAATATATGTATGATAAGTAATGATTATAGAGAAATATCACACTTATTTGTACGAATTCGAAAGTAATAACTTGATATCCTACATTTGCCCACTATAATTGTTGAATTAATATATTGTGATACAGCCAAACCTCGAAGGGGTAAATTTAATGAATATTCATGACCTATCTGAATATCAGTTATATAAACTGAAGTCTATAGATCCTACTCTCAGTTTAGACTGGTCTGAAGTTGTAAACAGCATCGTTCCAAAACTAAATCAGCAAGGTCAAAACACAGTTTATGAAAATATATTAAAACCACGAGGTATTTTTCTTAACTCTGAAAACAATCTAGTTCATAAAAGCCCTGATACATTGAGACAAACTTTAGAAAATTTTTATACAAACAATCAAGAACTAACTGCTATTTCACGGCATATGTTAAAAATTATCGACCCAAGCATTAACGCTTACAACGCTATCAAGCTGGCTGATGAAGTCGAAGCAGTTCTTAGCTATCTTGATAGTTTAGACATAAATAATATCATCTCTGATCAGAAATATAGGCAAAGAATACGGATAGCATTTCTGTATGATTTGGCTATATGGATAGATAGTATTGCTCTAGAAATTAAACCAGGTCTACGTAAACTGGATACTAATATCATCAAGTCCTACTTCAAAGAAGTTTTTATTAAACAACAAATACAAGGACGCGACTTTCGTAATTGGGACTCATCAGATCTTAGCTTTCAAGAACTTACACATCTTCCCTCCTTTATCAAAAAAGAAGGGAAAGACAGAAAATTCTTTATTGTGGAAGGACAGGATTATTGGTTTTTAATTGGTAGTGCAAATAAAGTTGACAAAAATGCTTATTCTTTCCGTCGATTTCTTTACGAAGATGAAAGTGGTAATAACATCAAAAAGTATATCTACTTAACTCATATAGTTCTTAAAAAAAACCAAATGCATGATCATCAATATATGGAGCATGCTGCCTACTGTATGACAAGGCTATATACACTTGATGTAGGTGTCTCGGACACACTGCTGAGATCTGTGCATGAGATTCAACATTTATATCAAAACTACCTACAACCTTTACTAAGAGCACCTCTTGAACAAGATGGCAGCAACCCAGAGATTGTAATTAGAGAGCGCTTGATCAAATTTGAAAAGCAGTTATCTATACTGATACTGCAAAAACTACCTGGAATGATCGAAGTAGCACTTCACGATGTAAATGATCAAGACTATTTATTTTATCATCTAGATCAGTTGATAAAAAAAATGAGTGAAAATGTTGAAGATTTTCGATTACAGCCTTTTTCTATGTACTCAACCAGTAGTGAAATAATGGCTGTAAAGTTAACCTCTATGGCACAATTATTAAATAAATCACGTAGCCTACTTTGCTCTCAAGAGCAAACAGTAGGTGATCATACCGAAACTATGAAAGCAACATTAGAAATCATAAAAGCAAATCTTGAAGAAACTGAGGATTCCATAGAAAACTTGAAATCTTTAAAGGATAGTATAGACGATTATAGATATATAAAAGAAAACGGTAGATTCTGGCAAAAACTGATATCTCGAAAAGCTCCTGAATACTCATTAGAAGATATATATGAAATGGAGCAAAGCTTGCAAGAAGATTTTTTTATGTCAACCGTTCGTTTGGCTAAAATACAAAATGAAAGTATGATTTACGTCGAATTTGAATGTAATCGCATCATTAATGAGCACTATAGGCATTATGCCATTGCAGACGGTAAGCTAGGAATAACTCGTTTGCCAAGGATACTGCGCTTGAATGAGGATAAAAGTAAATTCAATATAGAATCTATAAGAGATGTAATATATCAAGATCTTTTTAAATCTAACCAACAATGGAACCCGCATAACGCTTAGAAAAAGATGGAAATGTAAGATTTAAAAAGACTTTTATCTAAATGATAAAAGTCTTTTTTTACAAGCACATAAATAATTGAGCTGAGAGAAACTGTCCATTAAAGAACGCATAAACAAAATAAAAAACCCGCAGACAAAGAAAAGCCCCTTAACAATTAAGTTAAGGGGCTAATCAGGAATAGAGAGCTGACGATGACCTACTCTCACATGGGCGAACCACACTACCATTGGCGCTACGATGTTTCACTTCTGA
>NZ_JADQAM010000031.1:0-57468 GCF_022129405.1 Psychrobacter sp. Ps2
TTTGACGATGTTTGGCAAGATTTAGCCATTTTTAGCCCATTTAGATGACTATCGGGTGAATTGAAGACACGCCCTAGTATCGCTGTAATTGATTGAATAATTATATAAATGTTATTTTCACTAAAGGGATTTACATGAAAAAATAATCTTTAGTCGCAACGATGCTATTACTCAGCACGACTCTTGCGCAAGCAGCAGAACAATCAGGTTTAGCAGCATTTGGAGCAGGTCTCGATGGCTTTATGGCCAATATATTTGGCTGGTTCGTCGACCTTATTTTCTTTTCAGTACCTCTTGGAGACGTCAGCTTCCCCCTCATTGTGGGTTGGTTATTAGTTGCCGCACTCGTATTCACTTTTTACTTTGGATTTATTCAGTTTCGTCAAATAGGCCTGTCTCTAGATATTGTCAGAGGCAAATATACCGATCCAAATCCCGCCAATAAAGAAGAAGGCGAGGTCAGCCATTTTCAAGCCTTAGCTACTGCTCTATCAGGTACCGTTGGTCTTGGTAACATCGCAGGCGTTGGTGCAGCGCTTGCTATTGGTGGACCTGGCGCTACCTTTTGGATGATTATGGTCGGCCTATTCGGTATGGCGACTAAGTTTGTAGAATGTACGCTAGGTGTCAAATACCGTACGGTACTACCATCTGGCGTCGTATCAGGTGGCCCTATGTACTACCTAAGCCGCGGTATGGCTGAACGTGGTATGGGCGGATTAGGTAAGTTTCTGGCTGTTGGTTTTGCACTCATGTGTATATTGGCGACCTTTAGTGCCGGTAACATGTTCCAGGGTAACCAAGCCTTTGCAGTCATGAGCTCTACTTTTAGCATTCCAACGGACTACAGTGTATTCTTTGGTATTGGCTTAGCGTTTTTAGTCGGTATGGTTATCATTGGTGGTATGCCTCGCATCGCAACCGTTACCGAAAAAGTCGTACCCTTTATGGCTTTGTTATACATTACTATGGCAGTAATCGTGCTGATTGCTAACTTTAATCATATTGGCACTGCATTTGGCGAGATTTTCTCGGGTGCCTTCACTGGTGCTGGCGTGGCTGGTGGCTTTATTGGCGCATTGATTCAAGGTTTAAAACGTGCAACTTTCTCTAACGAAGCTGGCGTTGGTTCAGCCGCTATTGCTCACTCAGCAGTAAAAACCAAAGAGCCTGCTACTGAAGGTCTAGTAGCGCTATTAGAGCCTTTCATTGATACGGTTGTTATCTGTACGATGACGGCGCTTGTTATTACTATCTCTGGGGTGAATACTGCCGCAAACTTGCAAACCCAAGCGCTTACTGGTGTGGATCTAACCCGTGCAGCCTTCATGGAAACGGCGCCTATCTTCCAGTATTTCCTAGCTGTCGCGGTATTGTTGTTTGCTTTCTCAATGATGATTTCATGGTCATATTATGGTCTAAAAGCTTGGACTTACCTCTTTGGTGAAGGTAAAGGCGGCGAGATGATATACAAACTTATCTTCTTAATCTTCGTTGTTATCGGTACCATCGTACAGTTTAGCTTCGTTATCGACTTCTCAGATGCGGCTCTATTCGCGATGGCGATCTTCAACATCATCTGTCTGTACTTCTTGATGCCAATTGTGAAAAGAGAGGTTAATTCTTTCATAGCTCGTGTGAAAAGTGGCGAAATTAAAAAGTATAAATAATAGGTTTGATTGAACATTCTATTATAACTTGATAATTAAAAAAGCCCGCCAAGATGTGTCTTGGCGGGCTTTTCGATGGTGGGCATTTGTTATTTACTAAATAACTATTAAGTTTTGATCTGTAGCAGTATCAATCTACATAAACGGCAACTTCGTAAAAATCTGCAATATCGTGGCATTGACGATATCAACAAAGAACGCACCAACCATTGGTACAATCAAGAATGCTTTAGGCGAAGGCAGATAGCGATCAGTGACTGCCTGCATGTTCGCAATCGCAGTCGGTGTTGCACCCATACCAAAACCACAATGCCCCGCTGATAATACAGCCGCGTCGTAGTCTTTACCCATAATTTTAAAGGTAATGAGGTAAACGTAGATAATCATAATGATGGTCTGTACAACCAATATAATTAGTACAGGGCCTGCCAAATCGGTCAATTGCCATAGTTTTAAAGACAACAATGCCATCGCTAAAAATAGACTTAAAGAAGCATTACCAAGTACATCAATTGAGCGATCAAACATATCAAAATTGAAGACCATCGTCAGTACATTGCGAATGATGACACCGCCTGCCAGTGCCCATACGAACGTCGGCAGCTCAAACCAGGTGCCTTCAGCAACGATGGCCATCACATCGGCAAAAGCCAAAGCACCTGCGAATAGTGCCAAGGTTTCGATAGTAGAAGAAGCGGTGATAAAGCGCATGCTATCAGGCCTTTCAAAGATATCTTTATTACTACCTGCAGACTCCTCATCGTGTTTGGTGCTATATAACGACTGTGCACCAGCAACTTTTTCGATATCGCTAGGATCAGGGTTGGCTGGCGTTGGTTTTAGTCCAAGTCGGTTAATCAAGCGACGGGCAACAGGACCACCAACGATACCACCCGCGACCAAACCATAAGTAGCAACCGCGATACCAAGCGTCGTCGCACCGACCACACCATAGTCTTGTTCTAACGTAATGCCCCAAGCGCCTGCTGTACCATGACCACCTGTTAGAGCGATAGAACCTGTCACCAGACCGAGCAAAGGATCAAGTCCCAATGCACTTGCCATGGCCACACCCACGACATCCTGCAATACAATAAACACTGATACAACGATAGTAAAAATCAATAATGGTGTGCCGCCTGCTTTTAGCCTACTAAAATCAGCGCTCAGACCGATGGAGGCAAAGAACATCAACATGGTGGCGGTCTGCAGCCCTTGATGAAAGTTAAAACTATATCCCCAAACCATATTGAGAGCATAGACAACAATCGCCGCGACCAAACCACCAGCAACCGGTTCTGGAATATTAAAGTCTTCTAAAAACTTGACTCTCCGCACCAAAAACCGCCCAAGCAGCAGCACTAAGGTGGCCAATATCAGGGTGTAATAACCGTTTAAGGTAATCTCCATAGGTTAATCCTTTCTATAAAATAAATTAACCTGAATTCGGGATAAATATGGCTTTATCTCGAATTCAGGTTTCTATGATGACGAATAATTATCGGTGACTATCGGCGGTCGGGCTTGCAATATAGGCTTTCAACGACTAAATCTCTAACGCATAAGCTTCATCCTCAGATGGCACGATGACCCACAATTGTGGTTTGCCAAATTCTCTAAAGGCATCCTCAATGATGCTTTTAAAGACATTGAAGTCCTCAGTGTTTATCCTTTTGACGTCTGTCAAATCAAGCCTTAAATGAATTGCTTCACTGTCTGTTAGACAATCCCATGCACTGTCCCAGTTGTGTGAAAAATAACTAGGAAAGTCACAGGCCTTGGCCAAACTCGTCAATAGCTCAGTTTTTTCGAGCGTGTCACCGACGGCTATAGTAACAGCCTGCGCAGGAATGCTAGTACCCAGTGCTGTACCGTTTTGGTTAATGTGGTCTTGATTAACATGGCTTTGATTAACGTAGTGGATGGCTTGGTTCACACTTTCTCGATTCATATCGGCTTGGTTCGTATTCGTTTGTTTCATATCAGCTCGTTTCATATTAAGGCACCTGTAGTCTTTGGAAACTATCATAGTGATCGACAGTCAAGTAATAGACAGTAGGTGGGTTGCCACCTGTGACGATACGCCGTGCGCCGCGATGAGAGACACCAGGGGTGGGCACGGTATATTCGCGATAGTAGCCTTGTGACTGGGCGGGTAGTCTGCCTTCACGGTTATAAAACGTCGTGCCATCTTTATTTGGATACGGAAAAGGGCCGCCTTGCTGAATAAGCGCAATCGTATTATCGACCTGTGCATCACCTGTTATACCAGCACTGGCGACTTGGCTCGTATTATTAGTGACGTCCTGCGATACCGTTGTCGACTCGATGTTATCAGCAAACAATGTCGAATTTAAATCGCCAAAGAAATAGAAAGCGACGGCGATTATAGCGATAAGGCTAAATAGTGTAGAGCCTAAGCTTCTTTTATTTGGTCTGCTGTTTTGGCTGCTACGATTTGAATTACGAGTTCTGTGATGGCTATTTCTATTGGCATTAGTAGGGGTATAGCTTGGAACATCTGATACAGTATCTTGGTCAAGGCTCAATGAAGATGAGGTCACTTCAGTGGCTCTCAATTGGTTTTTGTCGTTACGGCCACTGTTAAAGTAGACACTTTGACCAACCGTTATAGGCTTCGCCAGTCGTGCTTTGCTAATATGAAAGAATACATCTTCACTTTGATTATCTACATCGATAAAGCCATAGCCTTTATCTTCATTCCAGTGCTTAATCTTGCCACTTTGCATGGTCGTACCGCTCCCTATAATTTAAATGCTTTGACTAAAATATTTATGATTTAAACGAAGAAACGCCAGCATAATTGCTGACGTTTCTGATTACTCGTTTTGATAGTCGATGCTAGTATGATTAAGCACGAGTTTCGCCATGACCATAAACAATCCATTTCTGTGAAGTCAGACCTTCGAGACCGACAGGGCCGCGCGCATGGATTTTGTCCGTTGAAATACCAATTTCAGCACCGAGACCGTATTCAAAACCATCAGCAAAACGGCTAGAGGCGTTAATCATCACGCTGGCTGAGTCCACTTCACGGATGAAGCGTTGCGATTTGGTATAGTTATCAGTGATGATGACATCGGTATGATGGCTGCCGTGTGTATTGATATGTTCAATCGCTTCGTCAATACCTGCGACCACTTTCACCGCTAGGATAGGGGCTAGGTATTCAGTATCCCAATCCTCAGAGGTGGCAGCTGATAGATGACCTTCAAGCTTAGCATTTTTATTTAAGATAGCTTGTGAATTGTCATCAAGACGTAGTTGCATTGCGTCATCAGCAGCGACGATGGCCTCTGCTATTTTAGGCAATAGCTCATTAGCGACTGTTTCATCGACCAGTAGCGTCTCCATCGTATTACAAGTGCCGTAGCGATGTGTTTTGGCATTGACACTGACTTTAATCGCAATCTCAGCGTCCGCATCACTATCGATAAAGGTATGGCAGTTGCCGTCTAAATGCTTAATTACAGGTACTTTTGCATCGTTACTGATACGCGCAATCAGACCTTTACCGCCACGTGGCACAATGACATCGACATATTCAGTCATGGTAATCAGCTCACCAACGGCTGCACGATCGGTCGTCTGTAGCACTTGTACGCTATGTTCCGATAGATCAGTATGGCTAAGACCTTTGATGATACATTTGGCAATGGCTTGGTTAGACTCAAATGCTTCAGAGCCACCACGTAAAATAATGGCGTTACCTGATTTGAGTGCCAGTGAGGCGGCCTCTAATGTTACGTTAGGACGTGATTCATAAATCATACCGACCACACCCAGTGGTACGCGCATCTTGCCAAGATGAATCCCTGATGGCTGATAGGTCATGTCAGTGACTTCACCGATTGGATCAGGAAGACCAGCGACATCTTTAAGACCTTGTAGCATACCGCTAAATCGTGCTTCGTTTAGCTCCAAGCGGTCGAGGAGTGCGCTATCAAGATTGTTTTTTTGACCGTTGTCCATATCGATTTTATTGGCAGCCAAGATGTCTTGTTTGGCATTGACCAGCTCATCATGAATGGCCAAGAGTGCTGAATTTTTATCGCCAGTATTGGCAGCAGCCAGCGCGCGAGAAGCGGCTCGTGCTTGCTTGCCGACAGACTGCATATAGGTCGTAATATCCGTAGTATTCGATTGACTCATAAATTATTTTCCTTATGTGATACAGGTTTTTTATAACTAAAAGCGCCCAATTTTATATAGGTAAAAATACCTAAAAAGGCGAAAAATGTCGCAAAAAAAGAAGTTTTGAATGCCTACTCAAATAGCGATAGGTCATTATGCTATTTAACATAGAGCAGATTGAGACGATAGTAAAGATGATTTTGTGAACAGAATCCGCTTTGTAGCGCTCTTATGGGGGCCTATTTAAAGTAATATTGCTCGTGCTAAGCGGTGTTTATTTAAGATAAGCGCGTTATCAGTACTACACTATATCTTTACGTGTTTTTAACAGAATTGCGCTGTAAATACTAAGGTAGCTGCGAGATATCCTCAGTATAGTAAGCATTAAAACAGCAAGGCTATCAGTAGATAGTACTTAATCTTATTATGATAAGTGATGGAGAACGAACATGGCTACGAAAAATACAACTTATAAAAATTGGTTAACGGTTGGCTTGGTAGCAGGTGCTCTAGCATTAGGCGCTTGTAGCAAAAAAGATGACACACCGATGGAAACTGAAGCTGATACCACTGTAGACGCTCAAACCTCTGTAGAAGAAAGTGCAACAGCGAGCGACAATGATGATGTTGCCGTTGCTAGTGCCGATGATGAAGGTATGGACGTTACCAATAACGATGATGTGGCAGTGGCGACAGCAGAAGATGCGGATATGATGGATGGGACTGAAGATTCAGAGCATGTATCGACGTACTAATCGCATATTATAGAATGGATTAACTACATATTAAATGTACTAAGCACATACTATAAATAGGCAGTTATCAGATAACACAACGTCTCGTATTCTAAAGTGATAAAATAAAGCCCAGAGCGATAAATGCAGTCTGGGCTTTTTTGTATTCACGGTTTGTTAGAAGCTGATTAACCCGTTGGTTAAATACAATATTTGCCTTTTTACTGCGTAATAAGAGACAATATGGCATTTTTCTCTTTGCCTCATCAGGCATATTACGATAATGCATCTAGATGCTTGTACTATATATAGATATAGCTCTTATTTTATTCGTGTTTTCACTCATATTTATTGGAAGTCTGCTGAACCATGCTTGATACTGCAAAAAACCCGACTCGGCCTATCGCCCTAGACTTACAAGACATCCATAAAAGCTACGGCTCATTAGAGGTATTGAAAGGGGTATCCCTGACTGCCTATGATGGCGATGTTATCTCTATTTTGGGCTCATCTGGCTCAGGTAAGTCGACGTTGCTGCGTTGTATTAATCTTCTAGAAAACCCCAATCATGGTCGTATCTTGATCGGTAATGAAGAGCTGATGCTAAAACCTGCCAAATCAGGTGAGTTACAAGCAGCAGACGTGAAGCAGCTAGAAAGCTTGCGCGCTCGCGTCGGGTTTGTCTTTCAGAACTTTAATCTGTGGCCACACAAGACAATTCTGCAAAACATCATCGAAGGGCCAACGCAGGTCTTAAAGATTAAAAAAGACCAAGCAATTAATGATGCAGAAAAGCTGCTCGATAAAGTAGGTCTGCTTGACAAAAAAGATGCTTATCCTGCCAACTTATCTGGTGGTCAGCGTCAGCGTGTCGCTATTGCTCGTGCGCTTGCTATGCAGCCACAAGTTCTACTATTTGATGAACCAACCTCTGCGCTAGATCCTGAACTGGTCAACGAAGTGCTTGCGGTAATGCGCGAGCTAGCAGAAGAAGGACGTACGATGCTTATCGTTACTCACGAAATGCGCTTTGCCCGTGAAGTATCAAGCAAAGTCGTCTTTTTACATCAAGGTGTGGTCGAAGAAATTGGCACACCTGAGCAAGTCTTTGATAACCCTACCTCTGAGCGCGTTAAAGACTTTATGGCATCTCACCGTCCTACTTAGTTATTAGTTTTTGCCTAGTACCATGCCTAATACAGATGGTGGCAACACGCTTGCCACCATTTATCCTGCCAAACATAAAATCACTGTAACGTAACCATTGTTGACTGTTTATTGCCCAATGATAACTATGAGTATGCAAAACGTTTGTTTTTGATATTTTACTCAGGTATTATCAAAAGGTTTATAGGCCGTCACGTCTCGTGGCTGTCTGTTATTCTGCTATCTATATTGCTTGTCTGGCAGGGACGTCAGAGAACAAAATATCAGCACCCTAAGTCAGAAAATCCTGTCAAAAACTTATGTAAAACCCATCAGAATTTAAGGAACGTATGATGTCGAATTCTCGCCTATTGTGGTCATCGATGACCGTTACTGCTGCATTGATGTTGAGTGCTTGTAGCCAACCTGCCGATGAAACTACCGATACCAACGCTGACGCACCTGCAGCAGAAACCACTGGTAAAACCATTCGTATCGCTACCGAAGGCGCTTACCCTCCATTCAACTACACCAATGCTGACGGCAGCTTGGCAGGTTTCGATATCGATGTTGCCAATGCCTTGTGTGATCAAATGCAAGCCAAGTGTGAAATCGTTGCACAGGACTGGGACGGTATCATCCCTGGTCTATTGGCACAAAAATATGATGCGGTGATTGCAGGTATGTCTATCACTGCTGAGCGTCAAGAAAAAGTTGATTTCAGCGAGCCGTACTTTGCCAATACGATGGTATGGCTAACCAATACGGATGGTGGTTTTGATCCTATGGCGATTAAAGATGCAACGCTTGGTGGTCAACGTTCTACTACGCCAGGTGCTTATCTACAGGATAACTACGAAGGCAAAGAAGGCAACACAGTTCAGTTGTATGACAACTATGACAATGCCTATTTAGATCTAAAATCTGGTCGTAGCGATGCGGTATTGGCTGAAAAAGTTTCTGCCAAATCATGGTTAGCAGAAAACGCAGCGGGCTTCGGTATCGTTGGTGATGAAATTGATAACGATGACAATATTGCCATTGCTGTACGTAAAGGTGACTCACTCAAAGCAGATTTTGACAAAGCATTGAGCGAAATCCGTAGTAACGGTGAGCTTGCACGTCTTGAGCAGATGAACTTTGGTCAATAATGACTCACTGGGGATTTATGCTTAGAACAATTAACGTTTGATGCAAGTAATGCTTAAAACCAAGCATGTTTTAAATAAACGGTGTTTATAAGCATAAATCAGCAAGCAGTGATTGACGATACAGCTGGTAAATATATTAAGGAATAAAACTTATGACAATTTCAATGACATCATCAATGAGCAAAAAAGCATTGTGGCTAGCACCGCTTAGCGCAGCAATGCTAATGCTGGCAGGTTGTAACAATAGCTCAGCACCAGCAGAAAATGCTGAAGCTGACACCGCTACTGAAGCGCCTTTAAATATCAAAATTGCGACAGAATCAAGCTATAAGCCTTTTAGTTATACTGATGCAGATGGCAAACTGATTGGTTACGAGATTGAGCTGGTTGACGCATTATGTGCACAAATGAAAGCTGAGTGTGAAGTCATCTCTCAAGATTGGGACGGTTTGATTCCAGGGCTTAACGCACAGAAGTTTGATGCAGCTATCGCAGGTATGTCGATCACGCCTGAGCGTAAAGAAGTGGTTGATTTCAGTGACCCTTACTTCCATAGCGGTATCATCTTGATCGGTAAAAAAGGTGATGACTTAAGCGTAGAGTCACTAACAGGTCTACCAATTGCCTCACAGCGCTCAACTGTTGCCTCGCAATACCTACAAGACGAGCATGCAGATGCTGATATCAAGTTATATGATACGCAAGACAATGCTTATCTAGATCTAACCTCAGGCCGTGTGCGCGGTATGATGTCTGACAAAGTAACGGGTATCGACTGGTTAAAAACAGACGCAGGCAAAGGTTACGAAGTTAAAGGTGAAGAAATCAGCACCAATGATGACGCAATGGGTATTGCTTTCCGTAAAGGCGATCCTTTAATTGCTAAGTTCAATGCAGCATTGGCTGAGCTAAAAGACAACGGTACCTATGATCAAATCACGGGTAGCTATTTTGGTACTAGCTCAACGGCTGCAGCACAAAAAGCGGTAGCAACAACTGATAGTGTCGAAGAAGTAGTGGTCGCTGAAGAAGAAGCGCCAGCTAACTAATACGATATCTGGCAGTTTGACTGCTGTTGTTTGAAAACGTGTTGTTTACTCAAGAAAAAACCAAGGATGATCATGAGCAACCATTGTGCCCCAATCTGTGCCACGACTGGCAAATCTAACATTAATGTAGTCAGTCGTCTGTCTATGTCATTGCTTGCATTAGCGACGGCCTTCACCATTGCTGGCTGTAGCAATAGCCAAGAGAGTGCGGCTGATACCAATCCAGAGGCTACCGAAGCAACGGCAACGTCTACAGGTGATGTATTACGCATCGGTACAGAAGGGGCCTATGCACCTTTTAACTATACCAATGCTGACGGGACACTGGGTGGTTTTGATGTTGAGGTAGCAAATGCACTCTGTGCGGATATGCAGGTAACTTGTGAGATTGTGGCGCAGGACTGGGACGGTATTATCCCTGGTCTAAAAGCAGGTAAATACGATGCAATCGTGGCCGCGATGTCCGTTACTCCAGAGCGTTCGGAGCAGGTGAGCTTCACCGATCCGTACTTTAGCAATGCCTTGGTTTTTTTGGCCAAAAAAGACAGCAGCTTTGACCCTAGTAACAACAGTGATATCGACTCGCATTCTATTGCTGCACAGCGTTCAACTATCTCGTCGCAGTGGCTAGAAGACACGTATCCAAAAGCCGATATGAAGCTTTATGATACGTTGAGCAATGCGTTTTTGGATCTCGGTTCAAACCGTGTCGATGCGATGATTTCTGATAAGCTGCCTGCCATAGAATGGCTGAGCTCAAATGCTGGTAGCAAATATGCGCTTAAAGGTGATGAGATCGATATCAATGATAACTTTGCGATAGCAGTACGCCCAGGCGATCCGCTACAAGCAAAGATCAATCAGTCTCTTGCTAATATAAAGGCTAATGGTACTTACGATAAGATCAATCAAAAGTACTTTGCGGTGCCAGCGTCTGCAACGAGCACAGTTGATGAAGACGCAGATACGGGTACAGATGCAGATACAGACATTAGCGAGCAACCAACGACAGAAAGCGTTAGTTAATAGCTAACAGTAGTCAAAGGTAGCAGTCAAAAAATATTGTTTTGATTAATAAAAGGATATTGCCATGATGGTGATGTCCTTTTTTATTTGTCGTTATATCAACGAATATACATAATAGCCGCCTATTAATTTTGCTCAAATTTAGTCGGCTGATTGTATGTCTCTAGAGGCAAGTGTCTGTTTAAGTACGGTTTAGGCTCAGCTTTTACGCGTCAGTATTAACATCACGGCGAGTGAATATGATAAAATCAGCGCTCATTTCTACTGTGTCAATTATCGCAGCGTTAATCGTATTCTTCTGACGTCATTTTTTGACGCTGACCATCCCTATTGATTTGGTATAAAATACGGTGTTGCGCCGCGTTCAGCTATTGATGCTGATTCTTTTAACTCATATTTTGCAAATTGCTAATATAAAGAGACTGAGTGGATAATCGTGTTTGACTTACAAGGATTTGGCGCGCTTTTATTAAGCGGCGCTACCGTCACCATACAGCTAGCTGTGACCAGTTTGATCATTGGTCTGGCTTTAGGCTTGCTCGGCGCAACCGCAAAGATGTCCAATATCTGGTTGCTGCGTAAACTTGCGACTGTCTATACTGCGACGATGCGCGGTATTCCTGAGCTGCTATTGGTGCTCTTTATTTATTATGGCGGCTCTATCTTATTGATGAGCATCCTCAAAAAGTTCGGCTATAACGACTACGTCGAGATTAGCGCTTTTTGGGGTGGTGTCATGGCACTGTCTATTGCTTTTGGTGCGTATGCGACTGAGATTTTTCGCATGTCCATTCAAGAGATTCCAGTAGGGCAGCGAGAGGCTGCGCAAGCGATTGGTATGCGTCCTTTTCAGACTTTTTATCGCATCACGTTGCCGCAAGTGTGGCAGATTGCTTTGCCAGGTTTGGGTAATTTGTTTTTGGTACTACTCAAAGATACCGCATTGGTATCGGTCGTGGGTCTCAAGGACATCATGTATCAGTCATCGCGTGCGGCACAGTCTACACAGCAGCCGTTTACCTTTTATATGGCAGCAGCGATTATTTATTTGGGTCTGACCATGTTGATTACTGGCTTTATGATGTGGCTTGAGTGGCGCGCTAATCCTGCGGCACGCTATGCCAAAAAGATAAGCCGTCAATCCACTCACAGTCAATCGACCATAGGGTAGAGGAGAGATACTATGGATTGGAATTGGCAGGTCATTTTTGACCATATCCCTGATTTACTAGGCGGCGCGGTATTGACCGTACAGTTGGTCTTGTTTTCAGGTGTGATTGGATTGCTGTTTGGTTTGGTGTTGGCGTTGTTACGACTGTCTAAGAATTGGGTGGTACAGATACTACCATTTCTTTACATCTTCTTTTTCCGTGGTACGCCGCTGCTGGTACAGATATTCCTGATTTATTATGGTTTGGGTCAGTTCGAGGCCGTACGCGAGTCGTTCTTATGGGAGCCAGTACTTAGCCAAGCATATTGGTGTGCCATCATCGCCTTTACCCTCAATACCAGTGCTTATCTAGCAGAGATTATACGCGGTGCGATTCAGACGATTCCGATTGGAGAGCTTGAAGCGGCTGATGCGCTTGGTATGTCAAAATGGCAAAAGCTAACACGGGTTACGCTGCCGCGCGCATTTGGTATTGTGATTCCAGCGTACAGTAACGAAGTTATCTTTATGCTAAAGGGTAGTGCGCTCGCTTCGACTATTGCATTAATGGATATCACAGGTGTTGCTCGTACGATTAGTGCGCGTACCTATACCTTGATGGAGCTATTCTTTGCGGCTGGTATCGTCTATCTATTGCTGTCGTGGGTTATCTTGTTTAGCTTTAGAATGTTTGAAAAGCGTATGAATCGCCACGCCAGTTATGTACCACCAGATGTCGTGACCAATACGATTCCATAGTTAGCAGTTAGCAACTAAAAATCGTCAAAGTCACTGTAGACAATATAGTATGGACAGCTGATAAAATAGCCATCATTTACAGGGAGAGTTTAGTATGAGCCAATCGCCACACGAGTCATTAGCGAACGCCATTGCAGCTGGTGTCAATGCCGAGCAGGGCGCTATCAATCATAATAAAAGCCTACGTACCTCTATTGGTAAGGTAGTTTGTGTTGGTCGCAACTATGCGGCACATGCTGCAGAGTTGGGAAATGAAGTACCAACCACGCCGATACTATTTATGAAGCCTGCGTCTTCAGTGGTCTCTATCCGTGGTGATGTGGTTCGCCCAAGTCCAGAGTTATTTGGCGAGACTCACTACGAGGCCGAGCTATGTATTCAGCTATCAGCTGATTTATCTATGGCGACGATTGAGCAAGCTCAACAAGCGATTGGTGGCGTGACATTGGGACTGGATTTGACCTTGCGTGATTTGCAAAGCAAGCTAAAAGAAAAAGGTCATCCGTGGGAGCGTGCTAAGTGTTTTGACGGAGCCTGCGTGCTTGCTGACTGGCTCGACCCACAAGCGTTTGGCAATCTGCAGAATGTACAGTATCAGCTATCTATCAATGATAAATTAACGCAAGATGGCGATAGTGCCTTAATGCTATTTCCTGTCTATGAATTGCTGGTCAATATTAGCCACGCCTTTAGCTTACAAGCAGGTGATGTGATTATGACTGGCACGCCAAGCGGCGTTGGTGTGTTGCAAGCAGGCGATCAGCTTAAGCTAAAACTGGGTGCTCATGAGTGGGTATCACAAGTACAGTAAGCTTTTCTGCCATAACAGACGCATATTAAAAACCCCGAGCAATTGCTTGGGGTTTTTGATCTTAAGACTTTATATTTATTTTTAAATTTGCTAACTGCCAAACAATGCTAACTATCTAATCATTCTATTTCTAAATCATCAGTACAGTCGATTGTCATCAGTTTGTCACCTATTGTTCAGCGTGCTGTCATAAAGGTTGAGTAGACTTAAGCGGAATTCGTATTTTTGTGGTCGTAATGATAAAGCCGCGATCAACTCTCTGCCAATCTAGCCTAATAGCAAGGTGACTGATAATGACATTATTGAACAATGAGCGAACGCTTGCCCACGAAGTGGTTGAAGACTCCAATCCTACTAATAATACTGACTTTCAGACGATTATCAATCGTCGATTGAACCGCCGTAGTATCCTAAAAGGTGGCACAGGGTTGACGGCTGCTGCGTTTTTTGGCGCATTACCTTTGGTCGGTTGTAGTGACGACGACGATAGAAGTATTGTTGGTAATGACGATAATGCCGCTATCCCTGCACAAGGTGATCTAAAGCGTCCTGATACCCTAAAGTTTGAAGCAGTCGCGCATTCAACAGCTGATACGATGACCGTAGCAGCAGGCTACAAGGCAGAGATGATATTACCACTTGGTACACCGCTGATGCCTGGTCTAGACGACTGGCGCGATAACCGTGAAAATTCAGCCGAGTCGTTTGAATGGCGCATGGGCGACAACCATGATGGCATGTGGTTCTTTGGCAAAAAAGGCAATGCGTACGATGCCAAAGCGTCAGAAAACAGCTTGCTAGTCATGAACCATGAATACGTTAATAGCAGTGAGCTTAGCCCATTTGGCTATTACGTCACTCAAGATAACGATGCTGCGCCTATCTTTCAAAACCGTCGTCTCGCAAGTGATGTGCGCCGTGAGGTAAATTGTCATGGCGTCTCGGTGGTTGAGTTAACTCGCCGCGCAGATGGTATGGGTTATGAGATGGTACCTGATTCTAAATACAATCGCCGTATCACCAGTAGTACAACAGCACAATTGGCTGGCCCTGTGGCAGGCTCTGCTCTGGTCAAGACTAAGTTTGATCCGACAGGTTATCAGACCCGCGGTATCAATAATAACTGCGGCGCAGGTCTGTCACCGTGGGGTACGTATCTGACTACCGAAGAGAACTTCTTGGGGGTGTTTGCCCGTGGACAAGATGCCAGCCAATTGAGCGCTGGTGATAACTATGCGCGCGAGCGCTACGGTGCGGTGGAGGACTTCCCAGGTTGGGAGTATCTATGGCATACCCCAGAGGCAAAGGATGCCAAAATAGCAGACGAGTTCTCACGCTGGGATATGACCGCAGTCGGTGCCAGTGCTGCGGAAGATTATCGCTACGGCTTCAACACTTTTGGTTATATTACTGAGATTGACCCATTTGACCAAAACTCTATACCGCAAAAACGTACTGCACTGGGCCGATTCGCTCATGAAAACTGCGCGTATGCTCCGGTTGAGCAAGGTAAGCCAGTAGTCTTCTATATGGGTGATGACGCCCGAGGTGAGTACATTTATAAGTTTGTCTCCAAAGCAATGTGGTCCAACTCGGACATCGGCGGCGGACTAAAAGCAGGTGACAAGTATCTGAATGACGGCACGCTATATGTGGCGGTATTTAACGAAGATGGTAGCGGTGAGTGGAAAGCCCTTGTCCACGGTCAAAACGGACTGGATGCTTTTAATAGTGTACTGCCATTCAATGGACAAGATGAAGTATTGGTCTTCGCCCGTGCCGCTGCCGATGCTTCTGGTGCTACTAAGATGGATCGACCTGAATGGGTATCAGTCAGTCCTATGACGGGCGATGTCTATGTGACATTGACCAATAATAAATATCGCGGCGTACGTGACGACCAGCCTGTCTCAGCTTCCAATCCGCGTAGCTATCAGTCAAGCGGAAAGTCGCTTGGTAATGACAATGGTCACATAATTCGCTGGGCAGAAGCAGGCGGCGACCATGCCGCAACGAGCTTTGAGTGGGATATTTATCTGTTTGGTGCGCCAAGTGACTTAT
This sequence comes from Psychrobacter sp. Ps2, assembly GCF_022129405.1. Classification (NCBI taxonomy): domain Bacteria; kingdom Pseudomonadati; phylum Pseudomonadota; class Gammaproteobacteria; order Moraxellales; family Moraxellaceae; genus Psychrobacter; species Psychrobacter sp. Ps2. Next base: position 15,713 of record NZ_JADQAM010000031.1, read on the forward strand.
CAGCAGAAAACCTTTCTCAATTAAATGATAATAATGACTTTTCTTCACCTGATGGGCTATATTTTGACCCGCGTGGTGTCTTATGGATTCAGACAGATGACGGCGCTTATACTGATACCAGTAGCTGTATGTTGCTCGCGGCACTACCGGGTAAGGTCAGTGATGGATCGATGACGACCACATCGGCAGGGCAGTCGACCCGAGTCGGCACATCTGCTAGCAATGACAATATCAAACGATTCTTTGTCGGTCCTGAAGGATGCGAAGTAACAGGTATCACCATGGCGCCAGATTTCAAAACGCTGTTTATCAACATCCAGCATCCGGGCAACACATGGGGCGCTGTCGCTGGCGGTAGTATTCCTCGCTCAGCGACTGTGATGATTACTCGCGATGATGGCGATGTCATTCTGGCAGAATCATTTGATACGGCTGACAGTACGACGTAGATGGATAAGCTGTAAGCGTATATTAGACACAACCAGAGTACTCATAACCATAAGAATCCCAAGCTAAGGCTTGGGATTTTTTATTATTATATTGATTTAATAGTTAAAGAGACCGTCTATCACCTATCTAGCTCTGCTAGTCGTCATCCCGCTCTAAAGTCAAACCATTCACTTCTCTTTACTGCCGTTACAGGATAATATAGACCATTACTTTTTTCGCTGAATGTGCAAATATTATGAGCAGTCCAAAGGTGTTTTATAACGACAGTGTTAGTGACAGCGACGCTCAAAACGATAGCAGCTATACTCGTACTCACCATGAGCTCGATGCGCATTTTGTCCCAGACGCTAGTGTACCGCTACACAGTCATCTATACGAGCAAATCGACCAACTCGAAGCCATCGATATGGATGAACTGGTCAAGCTACTAGCAGATTCGGATGACAGTGATGAAATCAACAAAACACCTGTGTCTTTGGCTGATTTTTTTGAAGGATTGGCGCAGCTTGCCACCATGGGTGTGGTTGAGATTACAGAAATCGTAGAAGCCATTCACCGTGAAATTATCTTGCGTCCGCTAGGCCGCTTCAATGACAAACATTTAAATAAATGGTCGCGCGGATTTACTGGACGTATCTATGGCACGATACGTCATGTCATGCAAATGGTCGGTAATAATCTAGCATCTGTACTACGCATATACAAAAACCTGATTCTCCAAAAGTCAGTGCAGCCACTACCAGGCTCACTAAAAAAACTGGTGAATGTACTCAATGGTGTCATGGGTGATCATCTGGTCAATAATCAAAATGCGCTCGCCATTCCGATGATGCTATACACTCAAGATGGCAAGCCGCAAAGTGAGAGCCTATCAGGTCGCATTGCTATTTTGTGCCATGGTCTATGTATGAGTCATTTAAGCTGGCAAGCCCAAGCGGATAATGATTTAGGCGAAGCCATTCATGTCAGCCAGCCTGATACCACGGTGCTGTATTTGGATTACAATACGGGTCGACGTATCTCACGTAGCGGCCGTAAGTTCTCTCAATTGCTACAAACGCTGGTCGATGATAACCCAAATATCAGTCAGATAGATCTGGTCGGACATAGTATGGGCGGCTTGGTCTCTCGCAGTGCACTGTTCTATGGTGAGCAAGATCGCCTAGACTGGATCAAGCGCGTGGGCAATCTCATCACGCTAGGTTCGCCGCATCATGGGGCAGTGCTTGAGCGTATCGGTAATTATGTACAAGACATTATTGCCAAATTACCGTTTGCGGGCTCACTGGCCAAGCTCGGTGATATGCGCAGTGCCGGTATCATTGATCTACGTCATGGCAGTATTCGTGATGCAGATTGGAAAGCATTAGAAGGGCGTAGCGTACTACCACAAGATTTTCGTCATCCTGCACGCTTGCCAAGTGGTATTAAAACTTACTTTGTCGCTAGTGCCTTGCTTGAGACGCATTATGATTCTAAGGTAACGGATCTGCTAGGAGACAGCTTGGTATCGGTGGCTTCAGCGTTAGGCGAGGATGACGCTGAGCATGCTTTGTTTGTGCCAGATGGTCATAAAGCAGTGTTTTATGGCGTCAATCACATGAACTTAATCCATAGTAGGCGAGTGCGCGAACAAGTGGTTGAATGGCTACTTGATAATGGTCTAAGTGACTACGCCGGACGTCCGCGCATACACTCTTATCCTAGAAGTTTAGATGTGGCGGTGTAGAGGGTTGTGTGTATTATTTCGAGTTATCTGCGCTACTACTTTATAAGTCAATATGATTGATTTTTTGATTTATCATTAGTGAGTCTTTTTTTATTTGCTCTAATATTTCATTAAACTTCTCTAGATTTTTCAAAAGTAAACTGCCTTTGATATTTTGCATATTTATCTTTTCTTTATATGAGTTTTTTTCACTTTCTTCAAGAAGGTTTTTGATTTGCCTGTTATTACTGTTAGTTTGAGATAAGAAAGCTTCTCCCATACTTTTGAGGCTCTTATCTAGGTTTTCTTTATTATGTGAGTCAAATTCAGATCTAAAGTAAACTAGCCAGGTTAAAAATTTTTCAGAAAGCTGAGGGCTTAAAACGGTAATATTTTTTGAAATTATATTATCTATAGCTGAATATGTCGTTGACAGTTCAGTATGAAGCCTTGACATCAAAAATAAATAACCGATTCTATTTTCTGCCTCCATTTCATCCCATTGAGAAAATTTTGGGTAAGTTAGTTTTTCAAACACAATTGTTAGGTTCAGTAATTCATCGTAAACTTTTATCTTACGTTCAAATAGTGCTTGATATGTTTGCTGTGATATTTGATGAAAATGTTCGTCTTTATTTAATATTTTCTCGTGATCTTGTTCTAGACGTTTTAAACGCTCATCAATAGATGCTTGTTCCTTGCGACCAATTCTCTCGAAGTATATTTTGCCAATATAAGCAATTAAGCCAACTAGAACAGCATTACCGCCCCAACTTATGAACAATTCTTGCCAAAAGCTACTCATAACTAATACCAGTAATGTAAAAACTCAGTATAAAACAAAAACCCTCAAGCATGACGCTTGAGGGTTTTTTTATAAACATTGACTTATAGTAAGTAAGAAAACTTACTCAGCAAATATCGCTGCTACATCATCTTTATTGAATTTATAGACTTCACCGCAGAATCCACAATCCATCTCAAATGTACCGCCTTGCTCTTCGACGATATCTAATGCTTCTGCTTCACCGATTTGTTCGATTGCCATTTCACACTTCTCGCGTGAGCAAGTGCAACCAAATGACAGAGGGGCAGGCTCAGGGGCCACGATGTTTTCTTCGTGATACAAGCGATAGAGTATTTCGTTAGCATCCAGTGTCGTTAGTTCTTCTGCTTTTACCGTGCGTGTCAATACAGACAAACGTGTCCATAAATCATCATCGATACCTGCATCTTGGTTTTGCTCAACTTCAGACGTTTCTCCAGCAGTACGCGGTAGCATTTGTACCAAGATACCACCGGCTTGCAGGCCATCAGATGCCAAGTTAATCAACGTTGGAATCTGGGCTGATTGCTTTTGATAATGTGCTAAGCAGTCCGCTAGATTGTCGTGGCTACGCTCAACGATACCTTGGTATGGCTCACCGCCATCAGGCTGAATATTGATAAACAATACGCCTTGTCCCATCGCACCAAGTTCAGCAAACGCTTCTTTGGCATGGATCATATTGTCCCACGCTTGTACTTGCTCATCCGTCTCGCCTTTCCAGCTAGCAAGCGCACGAATGATACCGTCTTGATCGCATTCTGCCATCGCCCAGTTTAGTAAGCTGTCACTGTCTGATGACTGCAACTGAATAGATAGGCGACCGTTGATTTTGACCGTACTGATTAGCAAACTCGCTGCGGTCAGCATCTCACCCAATAAACGTTTAATGGCTTCGGGGTACGGCTTTTGCGCAATCGTACTCGCATAGCTGCGTGATAGGCGTACTACATCACCGCGCACAGGAGAGTCTTCAACAAAAAAACGTTGGCGAATGTCGTTGCTGCTATGGTTGCCAGTAGTTTGGCTGTCCGTATGTGGGACTTGGATATCTTGAGTCATAAGTCATTTGTAGTATAGAGAAGTTGTTTGCTTTATGGGGATTACTGCCGATTTATCAATCTCACTTAGCAGACTGTTTTGATGATTATGAGTAGTAATTGTCAATAATTAGCTTAAACAACCAAGCAGCTGTTTGTACAAAGCTCTGAGTAGATAGCCGCTATGAGCCATCAATTTATAGCCAGGATATAAATATATTCATAAATATGTACTCTCTCAAAAAAAAGTCACCCTCTACTGCAAATTTGTTGTACAGTAACATTAAGTTGCATTGTGATAAACAACAGCAACAACCGTACGGATGCGGGGCAGTCTGGTCAATCAGACCTATGTCGTCCAAGCACTCACTCAATCTTGCGATAAAAGGATGTATTTCATGACATACTCATTTTCCAAACCGTTGACTTTAGCTGCTGTTATGGCATTAGGTTTAGCGGGATGTAATAACAGCAGCCAGACCAGCACTGATGCGCCAGCAGATGATGCAACGACGACAGAAACCACGACCAACGGTACGCTACAGAAAATCAAAGACTCTGGCACTATCGTCGTCGGTCACCGTGATTCCTCTATTCCTTTCTCCTATATCGCTGATGATCCTAACCAACCGATTGGCTATGCGCACGACTTGGAAATGAAAGTGGTTGAAGCCGTTAAGCAAAAGCTAAACATGCCAGACCTCAACGTTCGCTATAATTTGATTACTTCGCAGACTCGCATCCCATTGGTACAAAACGGCACGGTAGATTTTGAGTGTGGCTCAACCACCAATAACGAAGAACGTCAAAAGCAAGTCGCATTCTCTAATGGCTTCTTTGAAATTGGTACGCGTCTGTTGACCAAAAAAGATTCTGGTATTCAAGATTTTGAAGACCTAAAAGGAAAAACTTTGGTAACGACAGCAGGCACGACTTCAGAGCGTTATATCCGTCAGTACAATGATGATAATAAAATGGATACCAATATCATCTCAGCAAAAGATCATGGCGAAGGCTTCCTAATGCTAGAAAATGGTCGCGCTGATGCCTTTATGATGGATGATGTATTGCTCGCGGGCGAAAAAGCCAAAGCAAAAAATCCTGATGAGTGGGTCATCGTCGGTACGCCGCAGTCGTTTGAAATCTATGGTTGTATGATGCGTAAGGATGATCCTGAATTCAAAGCTGTGGTTGATGAAGCACTTGCTAATGTCTTTAGTTCAGGCGAAATCAATAGCATTTATGACAAGTGGTTCTTGAACCCAATCCCACCAAAGAACGTCAATCTAAACTTTGAGATGTCAGACAACTTAAAGGCCTTGATTGCCAATCCGCATGACAGCGCTCAGCCTAAAGAAGCAGCAGCGCAGTAACGCTCATTGTCCCTCAACATAGCTTGCCTATACGTTCAGATAACCAGTAATTTTATTTGACGTATAGGCTTATCAATCGTTGCTTGGAGAGACAACCATGAATTATAGCTGGAACTGGGGTGTGCTCTTTGAGCAGACTGGTATTGGCAACGAGCTCTATATCCATTGGATGATCACTGGTCTTGGCTGGCTGCTATTGATTGGCAGTATCGCTTGGGCCATCGCGATGGTCGTCGGTACCATCTTCGGTATCATGCGTACCTTGCCCAACAAGACCGCTCGTGCAATCGGTACGGCTTATGTGACATTTTTTCGTAATATTCCACTGCTTGTTCAACTGTTCTTTTGGTTTTATATCGCCCCTGGCTGGCTCACGCCGACGATACAAGAATGGTGGTATAAGGATTTGTCTCCGAATACCTCAGCCATGTTATCAGCCAGTATCGGTCTTGGCCTATTTACCGCTGCTCGTATCGTTGAACAGGTACGGACGGGTATTGAGTCATTACCAGATGGACAGATTAATGCGGCCTATGCATTAGGGTTTAGCATTCCACAAGTCTATAAAGAAGTACTGCTACCGCAGGCATTTCGTATTATCTTGCCACCGCTCAGCTCTGAGCTGACCAACTGCTTCAAAAACGCCTCTGTGGCCTCGCTAGTGGGGGTAATGGAGCTGATTAGCCAAACCAAAACCATCAGCGAATATACTCAAAATAGTATCGAGATATATACTTACGCGACGATTATTTATTTGGTTTTCAATTTATCCTTGATCGCTATTATGGGATTGATTGAACGTAAATTGCGTGTGCCTGGGCTTATTGCGGGAGGTCAGAAATGAATATGACCGAATTGGCAACAGCCTATCCTAGTTTGATGGGTGGCATGCTTACCACTTTAAAAGTGCTGTTTTTGGCTATTTTGGGCGGTATTAGTTTAGGAACTGTACTGGCATTGATGCGTTTGTCAGGTATTAAAGCGCTTGAGATTCCAGCCAAACTATACGTCAATTACTTCCGCTCCGTGCCGTTGCTATTGGTACTGCTATGGTTTTATTTCGCCGTACCGATGATTTATCTTTGGGTAGCGGGTAAGTACCTGCAACTCGATGCTGCGTTTGCCTCTTGCGTGGTTGCATTTATGATGTTTGAGGCGGCTTACTTCTCAGAAGTAGTACGTGCTGGTATTCAATCGATTGGTAGCGGGCAGGTCAATGCGGCCAAAGCGCTCGGTATGACTTATGGGCAGACCATGCGTCTGGTCATCTTGCCACAAGCCTTTCGTAAGATGCTGCCACTGATTTTGCAGCAGTGTATTATCTTATTCCAAGATACGACACTGGTATTTGCCATTGGTTTGACCGACTTTTTCCGCGCAGCCTACGTTCGCGGTGAGCTAATGGGCTTACTAACGCCGTATATCTTAGGTGCTGGTGCTGTCTATTTTGTGATTAGCTTAAGTGCCTCTATTGGTGTGCAACAATTACAAAAGCGTTTGCGGTTTTAATATAGTTATTTGAATACGCCTATCGCTTGTAAGTATTAATAGCTTGAATGTTTGATTTACCTTTTTTAAATAATGATTATCGAAAATAATGTGGTTAGGAGCCAGTGATGAGCAATGCTGATACGTACTTAAATGCCTTTGGCGGGCTGGTTACCAATAGTGGTCATGCTAGTGATGAGATGGTCATTGAGATATCTAATGTCAGTAAATGGTATGGAGACTTTCAAGTACTGACTGACTGTACGGCGCATGTACATAAAGGTGATGTCGTTGTTGTTTGTGGTCCATCGGGTAGTGGTAAATCAACTTTGATTAAGACAGTGAATGGACTTGAGCCTTTTCAAAAAGGTGACATCATGGTCAATGGTATCTCTGTCGGTGATCCAAAGACCAACTTGCCCAAGTTACGTAGCCGTGTTGGCATGGTGTTTCAGCATTTTGAGTTGTTTCCACATTTGACTATTATTGATAATTTGACCGTGGCACAAATCAAAGTGTTGGGTCGTAAAGAGTCTGAGGCCAAACAAAAAGCGATGGCCTATCTAGATCGTGTTGGTCTGACGGTACAAGCGGCGAAATATCCAGCGGAGCTCTCTGGTGGTCAGCAGCAGCGTGTTGCGATTGCACGAGCGTTGGCAATGGATCCCGTAGCAATGCTATTTGATGAGCCAACCTCTGCGCTTGATCCTGAGATGATTCAAGAGGTGCTAGATGTGATGGTCGAGCTGACTCGTGATGGTATGACCATGATGTGTGTGACGCATGAAATGGGCTTTGCCAGTCAGGTGGCCAATCGTATTATCTTTATGGATGAAGGTCATATCGTAGAAAACTGTAGTAAGAATGAGTTTTTTGAAGGCGCGAAAAGTGACCGTGCGCAGATGTTCTTATCGAAGATTTTAAATCATTAAAATTATCGCCCTCGTTTAAAGAAATCTTTAGAATAACGATTTCTTTTCATAAAGAAGTGTCTCATTAGTAGGCGCTTTTTTTATGGGAGTCGATTTATAGATTGAGTTTAAGCGCTTATGTAAGATTGGATACTGACGTGCATGATTACATTGTTAGACAGGTGAGTGAATGGCTGTTTACTGATACAATAGCGGTCAATATTTTTGATAATTAAAATAATTCATAAACCATCTTGGAGTTTATATGAGCGTAGAAAATCCATCTGTGGCATCGAGCCCAGCAGCAAAAAAAGGTGTGGTTATTATTGGTGCAGGACTGGCAGGCTGGCATGTCATTGATGCCATTCGTGCCAAAGACACAGAGATTCCAATCACATTAATCACGGCTGATAGTGGCGACCGTTATCATAAGCCGATGTTGACGATGGCAATCAGCCAAAACAAACGAGCATCAGATTTGGTACGGGCATCTGGTAGCGAAGCGGCGAACACAGCAGAAGTGACGTTGTTAGCCAATACGCAAGTGACAGATATTGATCCAGTGAGCCAAACTGTACAGGTGCGCTCTACTGCGCAGTCAGATGACGCACTGACGACTATTGGCTATGAGAAAATGGTACTAGCGATGGGCGCGCATCCTATCTTCCCTAAAAGTCTGCCGCAAGATTTGGTCTGGCATGTCAATCATATCGAGCGTTTTAGCCAGCTACAAGAAAAGCTAGCAACAGGTAGCCAGCACGTTGCGATCGTTGGTGCTGGTATGGTGGGTACAGAAATCGCAGAAGACCTGCTTAAAGCTGGTCATAAAGTAACGCTCATTGATTTAAACGATGCACCGCTTTCGCAGATGCTACCAGCAAAAGCGACCGCACGTATCGCCAAAGCGATCGAGTCGCAAGGTATTCAATTCTTAGGTGGTTATCAAGTATCAGCTGTCACTCGTGTTAATGACGATGACAATAGCAATGACAGCGAAGATGCCGAGAAGCTACAGGTAGACTATGCCCCATTATCATCGGATGCAGACAATGCTGATACTCAGCCGCTCGAACCACTAATTGTAGATCATGTGATTGCCAGTACAGGTCTGACAGTCGATGAGCAATTACCTGCTGCGGCTGGTGTGGAATTCGATCGCCGTACGGGTATCGTGGTGGATGCAGCGACGTTGCGTACCAATGCAGCGAATATCTATGCCATCGGCGACTGTATGTCTATCAATGGTGTCGCTTGTCGTTATGTTGCGCCATTACGCGCGCAGGCTACGACTATCGCTGATGATATCTTAGGTCACGAGCATAGTGGTTATGATCATAAGCCACCAATGATTCGCCTAAAAAATAAAGCCATCTCTGTGATGGTGACGGGTGTACCGCAAGCAGCAGGTAATTGGCAAGTGAAGACTGAGAGTGATGATGAGCTAATCATGGATTTGCTTGATGATAATGAAGTGGTTAGCGCAACGGTAACGATTAAAGCGCCTGCAGTTCCTAAGGCATAATGATTGAAATACCGTCTTTTGAAAAACTAATAAAAGCACATCATTTATAAATAATGTCCTTTATTAGATGCTTTCCAGACAATTCTTTGAAAAGACAGTATCGATGATTGAGCCAGCCCATTATTTATGATGTGGCTGGCTTTTTTGTGTCAAATATTTGCCATGATTCTATGCTACCTTTTACTAAGTAGAAAGGCAGACTATCTAATTAAATGATACATACTGTATTGATATTGTTGACAGGCTTTCATTGATGGCGTTATAGTAGCTGAATGCTATGTAAGACCTGCCCAAGGAAGAAGGTTTGCACGCAGGCTATTGACAAGTGCTATTTATAAATAATATAAAAAGTAAAACGAAAGGACTCGTTATGACTCAAACTCCTGATTTCGATTCGACTCACGTTGACTTCGACACTATTCTAAACAACATTCCTAGTATCAATATGGGCGCACGCTCAGCCAATGCACCACTTACTCAAAGCTATGACAAAGGTCCTGATGTACCGCTGATTGAAGCGACAATCGGTGACTTTTTTGATGCTATTGTTTCTAAATATCCTGAGCGCGAAGCACTGGTCGTTCGCCATCAAAATATCCGCTGGACATATCGTGAGCTACAGCAGCAAGTGAATCAGCTAGCCAGTAGCATGATTGAAATGGGATTAGAGATTGGCGATCGTATCGGTATCTGGTCACACAACAATGCTGAATGGTTGCTCATGCAATTGGCCACGGCAAAAGTCGGCGTTATCCTCGTCAATATCAATCCTGCCTACCGTACCTTTGAGCTGCAATATGCCTTAAATAAACTGGGCTGTTCAGCGCTCGTACTGATGCGTCATTTCAAAACCAGTGATTACGCAAGTTTAATCCGTGAGCTATGTCCTGAAATTTACCATAAAGACTACACTCAGCTTGATTTGGTCGAGATTCCAACGATTGAACGTATCATTTGGATTGATGAGCCAGAGTCGGACGAGACATTCGGCTTTATGCAAAAATTCTCTGCGTGGATGAGCGAGGGCGATGCTAACGATCCACGTGTTGCCGAGCGCCAAGCTCAGCTTAAAAACACTGATGCGATCAATGTACAGTTTACTAGTGGTACAACTGGTACACCAAAAGGTGCCACCCTAAGCCATCGTAACATCCTTAACAACGGCTACTTCATCGGTGAGGCCATGAACCTCACTGAAGAGGACAGACTATGTATTCCAGTACCCTTGTATCATTGTTTTGGTATGGTGCTTGGTAATCTAGCGATTCTCACGCATGGTGGCTGTATCGTATATCCAAACGACGGCTTTGAGCCATTGACCGTATTACAAGCAGTCGAAGAAGAAAAATGTACAGGTCTGCACGGCGTGCCAACGATGTTTATCGCAGAGCTTGACCATCCTGAATTTGAAAACTTTGATTTGTCTACCTTACGTACTGGCATCATGGCTGGCTCTAGCTGTCCGATTGAGGTCATGCGCCGTGTTATCGATAAGATGCATATGAGCGAAGTTACCATTGCCTATGGCATGACAGAGACCAGTCCCGTATCTTGCCAGACCAATGAGCACACGCCACTTGATAAACAAGTCTCGACGGTAGGACTGGTACAGCCTGCGCTTGAGGTCAAGGTCGTCGATACAGAAACAGGTGAAATTGTCCCGCTGGGTGAGACAGGTGAGTTGCTTACGCGTGGCTATTCAGTGATGAAAGGCTATTGGGGCAGCCGCTTTAAAACGCGTGAGGCGATTCAAGATGGTTGGATGCATACGGGTGACTTGGCCACAATGGATGAAGACGGCTATGTCAAAATCGTCGGCCGTAGTAAAGATATGGTGATTCGAGGCGGCGAAAATATCTATCCAGTAGAAATTGAAAATTATCTCTATCGTCATCCAAAGATTCGTGATGTGCAAATCGTGGGTATACCAGATGAGCGTTATGGTGAAGTACTCGCGGCATGGATTATTCCTAAAGAGCCTGGCTGCTTGACTGAACAGGAAGTACGCGAGTTCTGTAGTGAGCATATCGCTCATTATAAAGTGCCGACTTACTATCGCTTTGTGACTGAATATCCAATGACCATCACTGGCAAAATTCAAAAATATAAAATCATTGAGCAAATGAAAGAAGAGTTGGGTTTGTAGTAAGCTTGCTTATCTGCTCTAAAAAATAAAAGACTAACCATATTCATTTCACTATAAAAGTATTACAGCGTTAACCTCGCTTGAAGTATCACACATACATCTGCACTCGGTTGCCTGGTACTACTTTTAAATTGAATCGACTATATGTGAGCAACGCTTAAAAATAGCAGTTAGTATCATTTATATAAAAAGCTACTCACATCTACGTATCTATCTATGTATAAGAAAAAAAGGGATATCATGAGCGCTATCATAACCAGTAAACTGAGTCCAAACTCAAGCGATTTTCAGCAAAACAGTGCCGCTATGCAAGAGATAGTCGATGACCTGTATGTACACTTGCGTAAAGTTGCCCAAGGTGGCTCAGAGCGCGCACGAGCCAAGCATCTAGCGCGTGGTAAGCTGTTACCACGTGAGCGCGTCGAGCGTTTATTGGATGTAGGCACGCCGTTCCTAGAAGTGGCACCGATGGCTGCACATAATATGTATGGTGAAGAGATTCCGGCTGCTGGCGTGATTGCTGGTATCGGCCGTATCAATGGTATCGAATGTATGATTGTCTGTAATGATGCCACGGTAAAAGGCGGTACGTACTACCCAATGACGGTCAAAAAACACCTGCGAGCACAAGAGATTGCGCAAGAAAATCATCTGCCATGTGTGTATCTGGTTGATTCAGGTGGTGCTAATTTACCGAACCAAGATGATGTATTCCCTGATAAAGAGCATTTCGGCCGTATCTTTTTTAATCAAGCAAATCTGAGTGCAGCAGGTATTCCGCAGATTGCTGTGGTTATGGGTAGCTGTACAGCTGGCGGTGCGTATGTGCCTGCCATGAGCGATGAATCTATTATCGTCAAAGAGCAAGGTACGATATTTTTGGGTGGTCCACCACTAGTCAAAGCAGCGACGGGTGAAGAGGTCACGGCAGAAGACTTGGGCGGTGGTGATGTACATACCCGTTTATCAGGCGTGGTCGATCATCTAGCCCAAAACGATACGCATGCACTATCAATTGCCCGTAACATCGTTAGCCATCTCAATCGCCCTGCGAAAAACATTCCCAATCAAATCACACCGCGTCCGCCACGTTACGATGCCAAAGAACTCTATGGTGTGATTCCAACGGACAAGCGCAAGCCATTTGATATTAGAGAAATCATCGCGCGTATCGTTGATGACAGTGCCTTTGATGAATTCAAAGCACGGTTTGGTACGACGTTGGTTTGTGGATTTGCTCATATCGAAGGGATGCCTGTTGGTATTATTGCCAATAATGGCATCTTGTTCAGTGAATCAGCGCAAAAAGGCACACACTTCATCGAGCTATGCTGTAAGCGCAAAATCCCATTAGTATTCCTCCAGAATATCACTGGTTTTATGGTTGGCCGCAAATACGAGAACGAAGGGATCGCTCGTCATGGTGCCAAAATGGTAATGGCTGTGGCCAATGCTAAAGTACCAAAATTCACCGTTATCGTCGGTGGCTCGTTCGGCGCTGGTAATTACGGTATGTGTGGCCGCGCTTATAGTCCGCGTTTCTTATGGATGTGGCCAAATGCGCGTATCTCTGTCATGGGCGGTGAGCAAGCCGCATCGGTACTAGCAACGGTCAAACGTGATAATTTTGATCGTAAGGGTGAAGCGTGGAGTGATGAGGACGAAGCGGCATTTAAAGCGCCGATTCGCGAAATGTATGAAGAGCAAGGGCATCCGTATTATGCTACCGCACGTATGTGGGATGATGGCGTGATTGATCCTGCTGATACTCGTAATGTATTGGCCTTAGGACTAAGCGCTGCATATAACGCGCCGATTGAAGAGACGACTTTTGGGGTCTTTAGAATGTAACCAGTTTTTAATATTTAACGATACTCAATAAATACCATTAGTAAAAATAGTAGATAGTGACTAAAAAAAGAGAAGACAATGCAACAAAATATAAATAATTATAAAAGCCTACTGGTTAACGTCGAGCAGCACGTGGCGACAGTGACATTAAACCGCCCTGAGATACGTAATGCCTTTAACGATGAAATGATAGCCGAGCTAACCGATGCGTTCAATACGCTTGGTGCTGATGATGAAGTACGTGTCATTGTGCTAGCAGCAGCTGGCAAGGCATTTTGCGCAGGTGCTGACCTCAATTGGATGCGTGCCATGGCGGATTATAGCTATGAAGAGAATCTAGCGGATGCTGATAAGTTGGCGCAAATGCTTAAGACTATTTATGAATGTCCTAAGCCAACAGTCGCGGCTATTCAAGGCGATGTATACGCAGGTGGCATGGGTCTAGTCGCTGCTTGCGACGTAGCTATTGCGGTCAAAATTGCTAATTTCTGCCTCAGTGAAGTCCGTTTAGGGTTGGCACCTGCCACTATCAGTCCTTATGTTATCCGCGCGCTAGGCGCTAGAGCATCGCAGCGTTATTTCTTAAGTGCTGAAGTGTTTGATGCCAAAAAGGCACGTCAGCTTGGCTTTATCCATGAGCGTGTTAGCGAAGAAGGGCTGGCCGATGAAGTGGCTGCGTTCTGTAACAAGGTCGTCAAAAATAGCCCTGATGCGGTAAAAACCTGCAAGCAGCTATTACACGATGTCGCTGGTGCACCTATTACAGATGAGCTGATTGCTGACACGGTCAAAGGTATCGCTGATATCCGCTCATCAAAACAAGGCCGCGAGGGGGTGCAAGCGTTTTTGCAAAAGCGTAAACCTGATTGGCTGACAGTAGACTAACTAGTAGCAGAACAATGATAGGCAAATAGACAAGACGTCAAATAATAATGACAAGACACAGGGATAGTTATGTTTTCTAAAATTCTAATCGCCAACCGTGGTGAAATTGCTTGCCGAGTGGCCGCGACTGCTAAGCGTCTTGGCGTCAGTACCGTTGCTGTTTATTCTGATGCGGATCGTGAGGCCAAGCATGTGGCTGTCTGTGATGAGGCCATCTATTTAGGCGGTTCGGCACCGAAAGACAGTTATCTCAAAGGCGATGCTATTATTGCGATAGCGCTTGAGACTGGCGCCCAAGCAATCCATCCAGGATATGGGTTTTTGAGCGAAAATGCAGACTTTGCACAGGCTTGCCAAGATGCTGGTCTAGTATTTATCGGCCCATCGGCGGATGCTATCCGTGCTATGGGCGGCAAGTCTGAGTCTAAGCGCTTGATGGAGTCGGCTGGCGTGCCGCTGATACCGGGTTATCATGGTGACAATCAAGAAGCTCAGTTTTTGCAGCAGCAGGCAGATAATATTGGCTATCCTGTCTTGATTAAAGCCAGTGCAGGGGGCGGCGGTAAAGGCATGCGTATCGTTGAGCAAAGCAGCGACTTTATTGATTTATTAGACTCGTGCCGTCGCGAAGCGATTACCAGTTTTGGCAATGATCAAGTGTTGGTCGAAAAATACGCACTAAAACCACGTCATATCGAAATCCAAGTATTCGGTGACACGCATGGTAATTATGTGCACCTGTTTGAGCGTGATTGCTCAGTACAGCGTCGCCATCAAAAAGTATTAGAGGAAGCGCCAGCGCCCGGTGTCGATACTGCCATGCGTGAAGCGATGGGCACAGCGGCAATCGAAGCAGCACGTGCTGTCGATTACGTGGGTGCAGGTACGGTTGAATTCATCGTTGAGCAGCGCGAAGACTCTATGAATTTTTATTTCATGGAAATGAACACGCGCTTGCAAGTCGAGCATCCAGTTAGTGAAGCCATTACGGGTGTCGATTTGGTCGAGTGGCAACTGTTGGTGGCGGCAGGTCAGCCATTGCCAAAAACGCAAGACGATCTGGCTATCAACGGTCATGCAATTGAGGCGCGTATCTGTGCCGAAAACCCTGACAATAATTTCTTGCCAGCGACAGGTACGTTGTTTACTTATCAAAAGCCTGAGCATAGTACCTTCAACATTACCGATGTGCGTATCGATGATGGCGTACGTGAAGGTGATGTGATCAGTCCTTTTTACGATTCTATGATTGCTAAGCTTATCGTGCATGCTCCTACGCGCGAGCAAGCGTTGGCGAGACTAGATCGTGCATTGGCACAGACGCGTATCGTTGGTCTGCCAAACAACGTGGCATTTTTGCGTTATATTTTAAATACCGATTCATTTAGCAAAGCCAATCTTGATACAGCCTTGATAGAGCGTGAGCAGGATAAGCTTTTTGATCAGCATCCGCTTGGATTATCGACGCTTGTGGTGACTGCTATTGCCCAGCAGCTTGCGAGCGAAGCGACTACTCAGGGCTCAGATCCATTTAGCAAGGCAACGGGTTTCCGTGCGTATAGCGATTATACTCGTTCATTTAGCTTCGTTTATGATGAGCAGGCTTATAGCGCTCGCATCAGTAATTGGTATAATGCGAGTGGTGCTGATAGCAAAAAAGGCGACGATAATCTCAGTAGTTTTACGCTCGTCATTGGTAAAGAAATCGCGAATACGCAGGATGATAGCAATATCAATGTAGCGGCTCAGACCGAAACGGTTTATGAAGGTCAGATCAGCTATGATAGCAGTGACGCGCACAATCATACCTTGTGGTTAGAAGGTGCACGTATCAGTGCCCAAAGCTGGGTAAATAACGAGACGGTCTACGTATTCACAGATAGCGGACGTGATGAAATTACGCTTATTGATATCATGGCACATGTGGGCGAAGACACAGCAGCGGTCGGCAGTTTGAAGTCGCCAATGCCAGGACAAGTGGTTGCATTCAAAGTAGCTGTTGGCGATACTGTGAAAAAAGGCGAGCCACTTGCCGTCATCGAAGCCATGAAAATTGAACACACGATTACCGCACCAACAGATGGTGTGGTAGCAGAGCTATTATTTGCAGCAGGTGATTTGGTCGCTGATGGTGATGAGCTATTGCGCATCGATAGCGAAAGCGCATAGCTGACGAAGCCTAATAAAAAAGCCTCATAAAAGGGCAAATAGCAAAAAGGACGACAAGTATGAGCCATTCGTATCCAAAGTATTCGTACCCTGAACAGGTCACCATCGTTGATGTCAGTCCGCGTGATGGACTACAAAACGAATCCATGACGGTGCCGACTGAGGTTAAGCAAATGCTCATTAATGATTTAATTGCGGCGGGTGTCAAAAAACTAGAGGCGACCAGTTTTGTTTCGCCAAAGTGGGTGCCACAAATGGGTGATAACAGCGCATTGCTCGACGCGCTAGCGCCTACGCGGCAGACGGACGTTTGCTACTCGGTACTGGTGCCCAATATGCGTGGCTTTGAAAGTGCTATTTTGCATCGCCCAGATGAAATCGTTATTTTCGGCTCAGCCAGTGAAACCTTTAGTCAAAAAAACATCAACTGTAGTATCGATGAGAGTATCGAACGTTTTGCACCAGTGGCTGCTGCAGCAAAAGCCCAAGGCATAAAGGTACGTGGCGTTATCTCTTGTACGGTTGGTTGTCCCTATGAAGGCGAGATTGACCCCAGTCAAGTAGCGTATGTCACCAAGCGATTGATTGAGATCGGTTCAGAGCAGATTGGCATTGCTGATACGATCGGTGTGGGTACGCCGCTCAAAGTACAACGAGCATTGCAAGCTGCACTTGAGTATGCTGATATCTCTATGCTATCGGGTCATTTCCACGACACTTATGGTCAAGCATTGAGCAATACTTTGGCTGCATTACAAATGGGTGTCAGTGAGTTTGATACCTCCGTCGCTGGCTTAGGTGGTTGTCCTTATGCTAAAGGCGCAACGGGCAATGTCGCCACCGAAGATGTAGTATATATGCTGCATGGTATGGGTATCAGCACGGGTATCGATTTGGATAAACTGGTCGTCGCTGGCGAGC
Source organism: Psychrobacter sp. Ps2 (assembly GCF_022129405.1). Taxonomy (NCBI): domain Bacteria; kingdom Pseudomonadati; phylum Pseudomonadota; class Gammaproteobacteria; order Moraxellales; family Moraxellaceae; genus Psychrobacter; species Psychrobacter sp. Ps2. The sequence goes on from NZ_JADQAM010000031.1 coordinate 33,003, forward strand.
GTATCAGTGAGTTCTTAGGTCGCCGCAATGGTTCAAGCGTGGCGCGTGCGTTGATTCATAAGCGGAATTAAGCCATGAGTAAGTATGGAGATTCAAAAACTATTAGTGAGTCTGTTATCACGTCTGTAGTTAAAAGTACGTTTGATGAAACATTAGGTGTAGCCACCCTAGGATTTTTAACGGGTGTATTTAAAGTCCGGAACCAGAATAATGCTGAAGAACTAATTCGCAGGCTAAAAGCATCAGAGATAAATTTAGATAATCATTTAGTACAGAGTAATGAGTTTCTAGGTTATACGGCTAAAGTTCTTATTGCATTATCAATTGCTACTACAAGACAAAAGATAGATTACTTACTCAATGCATATATTAATGGCGTCGCAGATGTAGATTTTAGAAATAAAAGTGAAAGATTTAATGAGTTGATTGATGTTCTATCATCCTTATCTATACATAGCATTCAAGTTGTTGTTGAAATATATAAATATCATCTTAACAATGGTCTTCTTGATACTAATGACGATATTAATAGAGGTGTTATTAAACATCTAAATGATGTCTTTTCTATGACTGATGATGATATCTACTCAATTTGCCATCTTTTAACTGCTAAAGGATTAGTTTTTCAACATCAGTTATTTGGTTATGGATTTGTACCTCAGGCATCGCCATGGGTTAAAGATATCATTCATCTTTTAGAAGTGGAAAATCAATTTCAATGATGAGCTAATTTTTTAATTATTAGAAACGACGAATTGCAATAAATTACTAAAAACAAGGAATGGTTATGAGTTTACCTGGATTAAATTTTCAACTTGGCGAAGATATTGACGCGCTACGTGATGTCGTACAGCAGTTTGCGGCAAATGAGATTGCCCCACGTGCTGCCGAGATTGATAGCAGCGATGAGTTTCCCATGGATTTATGGCAAAAGATGGGTGACCTCGGTCTACATGGTATTACCGTTCCAGAAGAGTACGGCGGCTCCAACATGGGCTACGTTGCCCACATGGTCGCGATGGAAGAGATTAGCCGAGCTTCGGCATCGGTAGCGCTTAGCTATGGCGCACACTCTAATCTATGTATTAACCAAATCAAACGTAATGGCTCTGAGGCACAAAAGCAGAAATATCTGCCAAAACTAATCAGCGGTGAATTCATCGGTGCATTGGCAATGAGTGAGACAGGCGCTGGCTCAGACGTCGTCAGTATGAAGCTAAAAGCTGAAGAAAAAGACGGCAGCTATATTTTGAACGGTAGCAAAATGTGGATCACCAATGGTCCCGATGCTGACGTGATGGTGGTCTATGCCAAGACCAATCCTGAATTAGGTGCAAAAGGCATGACGGCTTTTATCGTTGAAAAAGGTATGGAAGGCTTTGGTACCGCACAAAAGCTAGATAAGCTCGGCATGCGTGGTAGCCATACTGGCGAGATGACTTTTAATAATGTAAAAGTACCAAGCGATAATATCTTGGGCGGTCTCAATGAGGGCGTTAAGGTATTGATGAGCGGCCTAGATTACGAGCGCGCCGTGTTGGCTGCAGGTCCTATCGGTATCATGCAAGCAGTAATGGACAATGTGGTGCCCTATATCCACGACCGTAAACAGTTTGGTCAAGCGATCGGTGAGTTCCAGCTTATCCAAGGTAAAGTTGCAGACATGTATACGATACTGCAAGCCGGTCGTAGTTTCTTATACACCGTGGGTAAAAACCTCGATATGTTGGACGCGCTCGGTGCCGGTCATAGTCGAGAAGTACGTAAAGACTGCGCCAGTGTGATTTTATGGTGTGCCGAAAAAGCCACATGGATGGCAGGCGAAGGCATTCAAATATTTGGCGGCAACGGCTATACCAATGAGTATCCACTTGGTCGCTACTGGCGTGATGCCAAGCTGTATGAAATTGGCGCAGGTACCAGTGAAATTCGCCGTATGCTAGTCGGTCGCGAGCTGTTTAACGAGACCAAATAAGAAGTAGCTAATGACGCCTTAGCTATTTTCTAATATAAAATAAAAAAGCAGTACGTGTAAAACGTGCTGCTTTTTTTGTGCCAACGTCAAACCGAATTATCTATAAGCGGTTAAGACTTATTCCGATAATCAAAGTATCTTGCCAAACCGTTCAAGAGCAAATCATCACGTAAACGCACTGGGCGATTAACATGCTGGGAGATAATGGCTGCATCTCCACCTGTCATAATCAACTCAAAATTAGGGTGACGATGGCTAATCTCATTAATCGCGCCGACGATAGAGAGTAAAATACCGCGATGTACCGCGTCTTGAGTGGTTAAGCCTTGGTTGACGCTATCAAAAGTACCGTTCGAGATAGTGATTTGCTTAGTACCAGAGAACAGTGATTCACGTTGCAGGTAGATGCTAGGGAAAATATAACCGCCCAAATGCTCAGCATGATCAATCAAATCAATAGTCACCGCTGTACCGCAACCAATCACACATTGACGTTTTTTCTTATCGACCGCGCCCAGCATCTGTAGCCAGCGATCACAGCCGAGCTGCTGATCATTGTAAGCACTTTTCATCAGCGCGTGTGCGGCATCGACATGGACAAACTCAAACGGAATATTCAAACGACTGAGCGTCTCTGATACTTTGGCATTGAGATTGTCACCCAATACCGATGAGATACCAATAAAGTCAGGCGCGTAACGCTCAAAGCGATCCGTCAGACCCATAAGTAATTCGGCAGGCGCTTGCAAATGCTGCTTAGCATCATGCGCGACTATTTGTCCGATATCATCGGTTAGCCAGTATTTTAGGCGGGTATTTCCAAGATCAAGCCAGAGCATAAAAGTCCCTTTATATAGTGCTCGTTAATGATGAGGTTCATCAATATAGTTGTCTAAGCCTAATAAATAACGTCGATGCGTCCAGTAAAAAGCGTAGAAATCTTACCGTTATCTTGGCGCAATTGCAAACAGCCATGTGTGTCGACACCGCAAGCGACTCCTGTCACGACTTTTTCTTCGTTATTATAGTCTTGGGTGACGCGCAAATGTAGACCTGATAGCGCATCCATCGTCGCAAACTGCTCCAAAAAACTATCCAAATAATAAGTATGACCCGTTGGCTGTTCTATGCCCAAATGCTCAAAGCGTGTCATCGCCGCTATCAATGCTTTGCACATCTGCTGATAGAGCATTGGTAGGTCTGGTAGGCTCGCAGATCGTGACTCTAAAGGTAGCCTCTCATTAATGTCTTGTAAGCTAATCGCTTGGTAGCTCATACCCTCAGACGTTTGTGTGGTGAGCTTAGGTGCTGCCTGTACGTTTAGGCCAATGCCTAACACCACACCGACCAACCTGCCAGCTTTCGTCACTGGCTCTATCAAAATCCCAGCCAGTTTATTAAAGGGTAGCGTACGCTGATTTGCTACATCACTATCCAATACGGAATCCAATACCGAGCTGTCCGTTATGGATTGTTCTTTAGATTGCTCTTCAGATTGGCTCTGAGCTTGCTGATAAAAACCCAAGTCATTTGCCCATTTCACCCCAATTGGCGTCAGTCCTTGTGCTTGCAGTTGCTCGTTCAAAGTTTGAATGACAGGCATCTTAGCTAGTTCAAGACCAATGATGAGCGATAGTAAGCCACTGATTGGCATATGCACGGGATGATATAACGATAGATAGACATTGCCGCGCGGTGATTGCCACGAGCGCCCGTGCTGACCACGACCTGCGCTTTGGGTTTCCGCGGTCAAAACGTGTACGGTGGCGACATCTAACGCCCCGTTTTGCAAGGCTTCTATCAGCTCGCTATTGGTCGAGGCGCTACTAGTCACATGACGGTGATTGAGCTCGGATAAATAGGTAGAAAAACTAGTGAGTGGCGGCATAAGTTTAGTCGATGTGGTTAAAGGAAACTTTGATATACTGAGCGATTGTTGCGGTCAGACAGTACCGAGTAAACAGCATAAAGGTCGCGTTGAGATTTGGCAAATACAATTAAGCATGCCTAAGCGCTAGTGAGTACTATAGCGCCAGTCAGTATTATAAAAGGTTCGTTCTATGATGTTATATGTGTGGTTTGTGATTGCAGGCGCGTTTGCGGGTGTCAGCGCGGGCTTGTTTGGCGTCGGCGGTGGCATGATTATCGTGCCTGCATTGGTCTGGATTTTTACCGCTTATGACTTTTCGCCAGAAGTAATCACCCATTTGGCCATCGGGACGTCACTGGCAACTATCGTAGTGACCTCAATCAGCTCATTAACTGCACACAACAAGCGTGGCGGCGTGCGCTGGGAAGTATGGCGCAAGATGGCGCTTGGGTTGGTCATCGGTAGTTTGGTTGGCGCTGGTATCGCGGATATGATTGATGGGCAAGCACTACAGGCTATCATTGGTTTCGGTGCGCTATTAGTCGCTCTAAAAATGCTGTTCTTTTCGAATAAAGAGCAGGTGGGCAAACCGTTACCATCGGCCGGCATCCAGTTTGGTGCAGGTACTGGCATTGGTATGGCGTCCTCTATTTTTGGCATTGGCGGCGGCAGCTTGACCGTACCTTTCTTAAATTGGGCAGGGCTGCCGATGAAACAATCGGTCGGTACATCAGCGGCATGCGGTCTACCAATTGCCTTGGCTGGAGCAGCGGGCTTTGCTTGGTTCGGTCAAGACGTGGTCAATCTACCTGAGGGTACGATAGGATTTGTCCATGTCACAGGATTCTTGTTTATTTCAGTCGCCAGCTTTTCGATGGCAAAAGTCGGTGCCAAGCTTGCCCACATATTACCTGCGCTGATGCTTAAGCGTGCGTTTGGTGTGTTGTTAATATTTGCTGGAGGACAGTTGTTACTGAGTGGGTTGGGTGTTTTATAACAATAATGAGTTTTTACAAAATTAGTAAGCAAACCGTGAGACATTATTAGTATGAAAGCTGCAGAAAAATACCGCCGTGTTTTCGGCTCAATGAATCATCTAAAAGACCAGTTATCGTGGACGACGGGTCTCTCTAATATGGTAGAGTTTTTGGCATGGGAGCCGCAGCGTATTTTAGGCATCACTAAAAAGCAATATGTACGCCAAATCATTGAATGGGCGGCCCACCCAGAGTTAAAGGATAAAAATATAGAGGATATTGAGCAATCAGTCATCAAAAAGCTCAATACAAAAATGAATGAAACTGAGCAGCTAGAGACGTATTCAACGCAAACGATGGGTATCTGTAATGCGAGAGAAGCCGTGCGCCGCGTAACATTCTTTTCTGAAGACTATCTCAATAAAGAGTTCGATATTTTTTTGAGTTTGTGCAGTGATGTTTATCTGAACTTATTTTATCAGCAATTTATTAGCTTTGAGCCAAGCGGGTCATGGTCGACACATGGTAATAGCGACATGTTTGAAAACAGTACAGAGCTAAAAGCAATGTATATGGACAACCTAGCCTACAACCATCAGGCGAATGTATTGATAGCGAATGAGTTAAAACTCGCTGGTCGGAAAAACCCAGACCCAATCCTAAAATACTGCTTGATGTACGAGCATTTATTAGAAAAAGGCTTTATCGATAAAGGGGCAAAATTTTTGCTGTTATTTATCGGTGGTGACGCGCTAAAGCAAAACAAGCAAACGCTCGTAAATAGGGAGCTGGCTCTGTGTCATAAACGGCCAAGGAAGTATCAGCATTTGCTAAGACCAGAGCTGTTAGAAATAGTTGATCATTTAGAAGTGGCAAGTATCTCTTGGGCAGCCTTTATCGAGTTTAATAATCGCTACTTAGCAGAAAATAGCGTCTGCCAAGTGGAGCAAAAACTATTACGAGGGTTCCATCAAAGCCTAGAATCAAAATCGTTTATGCACTTAGCAGTTTAACCCTAAAAACCCACTACAATTTCAGGTAGAATAGCCGCCTGTTTTTGCTAAGTTTATTGACTCTTCATGCGTTTAAAATCTCTAAAGCTGGCAGGCTTCAAATCCTTTGCCAATCCAACCACTTTTACTTTTCGTCATGGTATCACCGCCATCGTCGGGCCGAACGGCTGTGGCAAATCCAATGTGATTGATGCTATCCGCTGGGTGCTGGGCGAAACCTCAGCCAAGCAGTTACGCGGCGGGGCGATGAGTGATGTTATCTTTGCTGGTACGCAGGATAAGACAGCAAAAAGTGTTGCCAGTGTCGAGCTGACTTTTGAGCATACCCAAGATGAGCAGACTGGCATTCGCCACGAGTTTAACTTGTACCAAGAGCTATCGGTTCGCCGTCAGGTAAATAAAGATGGCCGCTCAGATTATTTTATCAATGGTACGCGTTGCCGTCGCCGTGATGTGGTCGATGTGTTTTTAGGTACAGGGCTGGGTGCACGTAGCTATGCGGTGATTGAGCAAGGCATGATTGGGCGCATTGTTGAGTCTAGTCCCGTGCAGCTGCGTGAGTTTATCGAAGAGGCGGCAGGTGTCTCGCGCTATCAGGCGCGCCGTGAAGAAACACAAAAGAAGTTAGAGAGAACAAAAGACAATCTAGCGCGCCTGCACGATATGCAAAGCGAGCTATTACGCCAACAAAAGTCACTGTCTAAACAGGCGGCTAGTGCGCAGCGTTATGAAGAGTTGGCATTAACACTAGCTGATATCGAGCAGCAGCTCGCTATTCAGCAACTATATCAAGCCAAGCAAACACATCAACAGCAGAAAGTAGCGCATGAACGTAGTGCTACTGAGGTGTCGACACTACAAGCTGACTACGACACGCTCAAAGCTCAGCAAGACAAGCTCACTGCGCGTATCAATCAGGAGCAATGGCTCAAAGACGATGCCCAAAGCGCTCACTATCAGCAGCAGCTCAGCTATCAACAAGCGGAACATCAATTGAGAGATGCTAAGTCACAGCTGACTACTATCGAGCAGCAACTGTCTGGCTTGGCTCAGCAGCGTGCGCAATCACTCGCTGATATCGAACGGCTCAACGCTGAACAAGCTGAGCAGAATCAAGCACTAGAAGCGTTACGCCCGCAGCTTATTGAGCTAGCAGATAAACGCGATAACTATAAGCGCAATGAGCAGCCACTACAACGCGCGTGGCACGAAGCGCAAAACAATCTGTCACACTTACAAGATAAAGCCCGTTCGCTTGAGCAGCAGCAAGCTATTAACGCTCAAGCACAAAAACGCCATCAGCAAAGTCATGATAAATGGCAACGCCGCGAGCAAAACTGGCAAAACCTGTGGCATCAATTACAGCAGTCTATAGTGCCATCTGACAGTGCTGATGTGAGTAAGACGGATAATGCGCACAATCTAAGTCAGGTGCTAGAACAGCAAGTCACTGAGCTAAGCACGCAGTTGCAGCAAGTTGAGCGTCAACGCGAAGCCGTCGATGAACGTTTGTCCGAGATACAACCGCAAGCGCACAGCTTGCAGCAGAAATTAAGCTCACAGCAGAGCGAGTTGAGCGATAATGAAAAGCGTCATGCGCTGCTGGCAGGCGAATACGATACCTTGCATCAGATATTGCATCCGAAACCTACACAACAGCAATCAGAAAAGTCGAAAGTTACCGCGACAGATAATGCAGATAGCGATGGCGTACATCATCAGCCGTTAGCCATTGCAACGCTACGTGAGCAGATTGAGCTAAGTGCAAAAGGGCAGGAGTATGCGCCGCTACTCGATAATATCTTGGCATTATGGCTAGATAGTCATGTGCTGATCTCTAATCTACAAGCTAACCAACAAGTTAATCAAATCAAGCAATCAGACGTTAATAATGCTAATGGCATTTCTCAACAAGCTAATAGCTTATGGCAAGCGCTTGAGCATGACATTGCAGACTTACTGACTTATCAAACGGCACAAAACACGCCTGCCAGTGCAAAAGATAAAGCTCTAGTAGAGACAGGTCATAGCTTATGGTTGCCTACTGCGCAAAGTGATATTAGCGACCAAGAATTTGTCAGCGAATTGCCAGATATCTTAAATGATAAAGTGTTGCCACTATCGCAGTTGATTAAGCAGCCGCTACTTTCGCTATGGCAACAGTGCTATATATATACGGCGCAGCTTGAGACCAGTCGGCAGCATGAGATTGATACTCTTGCTGATGCACTAAAGTCATTACCGCCATCCGCTATTTTGCTTACCGTAGATGGTTGGCTGATCAGTCGTCATGGGACGATTAACTTAAGCAAATTCGCTGGTGCACAGGATGAGCAGAATGATAGCAATAGCCAATTCCTTACGCAGCGTCTGCAACAGCGTACGCGTCTACAAGCGTTAGAAGACTTGCTTGATGAGTTTGAAAGCAAAATACAAGATCAGCAAAAATCTATTGTAAAAGACCAGCGCGACTATGATGCGTTGATAATTAGCTTGGAAGAAACACGCGCGCAAGCTGAGCAGTTAACCCGTGATAAGCACAAATACGAGCAGCAACTGACGACCGAGCGAGCCAACGCTGAGCGCTTGCAAGCGGATAGCCAGCGTCTGAACGCTGATAAAGCAACGCTTGAGCAAGAAAAGCAAGAATTGGCACAAGAGCGACAGACGCTTGATCAAGAGCAGCAGCATATCGAAATCGAGATAGCTACGCTAACGCCGCAAATAGCAGAGGCACGAGCGACAACTCAGCAACTGCAAGCTGAGCGCAGCGAGCTAAACCGTGCGCGTCAAGCTGATGATGACGCTTGGCAAGCATTGCAGCTGCGTATTCAGCAATACGAGATGCGCTTGGAGCATAGTGTTAGTAGTCTGGCTCGTGCGACTGAGCAATATGACAAGTCGTTAGAGAATGAGCAAAGTCTACAGACGCGTCACGAGCAGCAGCAGGCCAAATTGCCAGAGCTAAAAGCAGCGCTACAGTCTGCCCAAATAACACGCGATGAGCAGCAAGTGCTATTGAACGAGCGCGATACTGCGCTAATGGCATTAAAACAAACGTACGCTGAGCAGCAGACGGCATTTGATACATTGCAAAACACATTGCAAACGCAGCAAAGCGAGCTTGCCCGTCATGCTACTGAATTGGCACTGAGTGCGGCACGGTTAGAGGATGCTAGCACGCATACGCAAAGCGCTTTAGATGCTTATTATCGTGTGAGTCATAAATATAAAGCGCAAGCTGAGCAACCGCAACAAAGCATGAGCGTCTCAAACTTGCTAGCAGATTTCATTGCTCATGATCGCCGCGTCCGTCCAGACAAAATCGCTGGGCTAGAGTCCGAGCGAGTCAAGTTGACCCAGCAGTTGAGAAAAATTGGGCCAGTGAATTTGGCAGCGGTCGCAGAGTTGGCCGAAGTAAACGAACGCTTAGAGCCACTCGCACAGCAGACGGCAGATATCGCGGCCAGTATGCAGACATTGACCGAAGCGATTGCCTCTATTGATGAGACGACTAAGACGTTATTTATGCAGACGCTTGATGCGGTCAATAATGAGCTGGCCAATTTATTTGCCAAAGTCTTTGGCGGTGGACAAGCCAGCCTGACGTTGAACACTGACGAGATGCCAGCCAATACGCCAAAGTCGGAACAATGGCGCGCAGGGCTTACCTTGATGGCGCAGCCCAAGGGTAAACGTAATAGTCGCTTAGCGGTATTATCGGGTGGTGAAAAAACCCTTACTGCATTGAGTTTGATTTTTGCGATATTTAAGCAGCATCCCGCACCGTTCTGTGTCCTTGATGAAGTCGATGCACCGCTTGATGATGCAAACGTTGCGCGCTTTACCAGTCTTATTCATGAGCTAGCAGATGATTTGCAGTTTATCTTTATTAGTCATAATAAACTGACGATGCAAATTGCTGATGAGCTAAAAGGCATTACTATGCCAAGTGCAGGTATTTCTACTCTAGTCAGTGTGTCGCTTGATGAAGCTGCGCGTTACGTAGAGAGCTAAGAGTAAAATAGTTGTTACCAAAAGTACTATGAGAATCAGCACGATGCAAATATAATCAATCAATTGGCATAAATGCAATTAAGCTTGACCTCAGTCCCGCATACTGGTTATAAAGTACACAATGTGGTGACGATATAAGTCAGCCATGCTAGAATATTGCCATTTATGCTCGTTTGTGTATTCCCTTTTGTTATATATACTAGGATGTATTTATCATGACCGTTATTCAGTTTATATTGATTGCCATTGCCGCGTTTATCGTGCTCGCAGGGCTGTTTATGGTCATTCGTAGCTTTAAGCGTCGCGGTGCTACCGAAGCTGCTGCGGTCAATTATGATAAAAATGGTATTCCCATCATACCGCGTCACGAGCGTAACATCGTCGATCAACCCGACCTTGATGACACAGTCGCAGGCGAGACGAGCATCGGTCCAGATCGTAGTTACTTAGATGCTGTGGTTGAAGAAGAGCCGTTGACGCAATTGCATACCAACGTTGATGCTCAACTAACGGCTGAGCGTAACCATATAGCAGCTGACGATCATGACGTCATCGATGAAGCGGACTACGCTCGCTGGCAAGAAGAGCAACGCCGCGCCGATAGTGCTGAGTTTGTAGAAGTCGCAGATCAGATGCATATCGAGCAAGAGCCTGATGCGTTCTCTAGCCTAATGTCAGCGACCGATAGCTTGATGCCAACCATCGATACGGCAGAAGAGCCAAGCTTCGATGACAACAGCCCGATACTGGATCAGCATCTATCAGAGTCAGGTGATGATGCGCAAAACGGCCCGTTGATTAATGCCAAAGACAATATCAATATCACCATCTTGCCGCACCAATATCGTGACCGCCCAGCGGCGATTATCCGTGGTCGTGATCTGTTAGCATTGATTGATAAATACGGCTTACGCTATGGCGCGATGAATATGTTCCATCGCTATGAGCAAAAAGACGGCACGGGTATGTTGTGGTTTAGCATGATGGGCATTACTGATAGCGGTATCGCACCGTTTGATCCGCATAGTGTCGCGACCAATACTTATAACGGTGTCGTCGTATTCTTGTCACTGCCGCATCCACAAGCCGTGCGCAGCTTTGATAGTATGATGAGCATTGCTTATATGATGGCAAGCGACCTTGACGCGATTATGCTGGATGAAGAGAATGAACCAATCACGCCTGAATACAAGCAGCAGCTACGTAACCAAGTCCGTGATTATGAGGGTTAGCAGCTCAAAAGCTACGAAAGTTAAAAGCTGATTAATAGCAGAAATCATAAAAAAGGCAAATAGCGATTAACGTTATTTGCCTTTTTTAATGAGCTATAGTTTCTGCAAAATGCTAATCATAGTAGACTGAGCGAGCCTGACACAGTATTTGATTTATATAGGATTGACTATACCGAGCTTCCTACAAACTTGTTATCATATCGACATCTTGAATTGCAAAAAAGACGCCGACTATGACTGACTCTACCTCATCAAATAATTCTAAAAACCCATCTACTCAAGTAGAAAACCAAGCACCTGCGACCTCTAATATACCCAGTCCTACCGATAGTAGTACGGATAATAGTGTAGAGATTGTCTCAAAAATGCGTGCGCTTATTGAAGCGATTAAGACGCATAACTATGCCTATTATGTGCTCGACAGTCCAATATTAGAAGACAGCGAGTACGATCAGTTGCGTCGCTCCTTGCTTGAGATTGAAGAAGAATATCCAGATTTGGTGCAGCCAGATAGCCCAATCAATCAAGTCGGCGATATGCCGCTATCGGCTTTTACTCAAGTCACTCATGATATTCCTATGTTGTCGCTAGGCAATGTCTTTGAATATGATGATTTGCGTGATTTTATGCGCCGTGTCAATGATCGTCTCAGCGACTCGCAGCAAAACCCTGAATACGAGATGGAGCTAAAGCTTGATGGGCTGGCTGTCTCACTGAAATATGAGCATGGTAAATTTGTCCAAGCGGTCACGCGCGGTGATGGGCAGACAGGTGAAGATATTACTCAAAATGCTAAGACCATTCGTAACTTGCCACTATGGATAGCTGATGCTGCTGATATTGAGTTGCTAGAAGTGCGCGGTGAAGTATTGATGCCCAAGGCAGGGTTTGAGCGTCTTAACCGACTTGCCGAAGAGAACGAAGGTAAAACTTTTGCCAATCCACGCAATGCCGCCGCTGGTAGTTTACGTCAGTTAGATCCAGCGATAGCAGCCAGTCGTCCATTGGCATTCTATGGCTATTCGGTCAATCAAGGATTGCCAGATACTATCGACACTCAGTCAGGGGCGTTGGCATGGCTTACCGAGCTTGGATTTACGGTCAGCGCAGTAGAAGTGGTGGCAAATCCACGCGCCGCGCAGACCTATTATGAGTCAGTGATAGAAGGGCGTAGCGATCTGCCATTTGAAATCGATGGCATGGTGATCAAGGTTAATAGCCTTGCGTTACAGCAGCAGTTAGGCTACCTATCACGTGAGCCACGCTGGGCGACTGCTTATAAATTCCCTGCCGAAACGGTAATGACGCGTCTAAATGATATCGAGTGGCAAGTCGGACGTACGGGTCAAATTACGCCAGTCGGTAAGCTTGAGCCTGTCAAAGTCGGCGGCGTCACTGTCAGTAATGTCACTTTGCACAACTTTGGCGAAATTCAGCGTTTAGATGTGCGCGCAGGCGACACGGTCAGCGTTCACCGTGCAGGTGATGTCATCCCAAAAGTCACTCGTGTCTGGCACGATCAGCGCCCAGCCGATAGCGAGCCGGTCACGCTACCTTCGACTTGTCCTGTCTGTGACTCTCCTGTCGTGCTGCCTGAAGATGAAGCATTGGCGCGCTGTACGGGTGGGCTGTTTTGCCCAGCGCAGCAGCAAGAAGCGCTTATCCATTTTGTCTCGCGTCGTGCGATGGATATCGATGGACTTGGTGCAAGTTGGCTGATTAGCTTCTTTGAGCATGGTCTGGTCAAGACTGTCGCTGATATCTATCAGTTGCACAATCATGCGGATGAGATGGTCACCTTTGAAAAACTGGGTGAGAAATCGGTCCAAAATATCATCAACGCTATCGAAGCTAGCAAGCATACGACATTGGCTCGCTTTATTTACGCACTAGGTATTCGCGGTGTTGGTGAAGGCACAGCACAGAACTTTGCTCAGCAGTTCAGTGATTTAGATAGCCTGATGGCCGCCAGTGTCGAGACATTGATAAAAACGCCAGATGTTGGAGAAATTACTGCCGAGCTGACCTATAAATTCTTCCGTGCGCCGCACAATATCGAAGTCATCACCGCACTACGTGAAGCTGGCGTGCACTGGGATAAGGTCGAGCAGGTTGCATCAGAAGGTCTACCACTCGATGGGCAAACGTGGGTTATCACAGGTGCGCTCGATAGCATGGCGCGTGATGAAGCCAAGGCGAAGCTACAAGCATTGGGTGCAAAAGTTTCGGGCAGTATTTCTGCTAAAACCACGGCATTACTAGCAGGCGAAAAAGCAGGTTCAAAAATGGCGAAGGCTGAGAAGTTGGGTGTGAAAGTGGTGGGTGAGGACGAGTTTTTGGCGATGGTTGGGGATGAGAACCGTTAAAAAATTGCACTGCTAACTGCGAGCATAGCTCTTGTCTTGCGTCGGGCAAAACAGTGTTTTGCTTATTCCTCCTCAGGTTTGCAAGTGAAAATCCCTTAGAGGGGATTTTCTGGTTAGGTCATACTTTAATAACACGCCCGTCCCTAGCGCAAGAGCAAAAGATTTAAAAGCATGGCCTCAGCATCGCTTACTTTAATAGTGGGCGAATATGCGGGTCATGAGCCGTCTTTCTTTAATGGTTTACTCGGCGCTCGTCCCTCGCGTATGGCTATCGCCTTGTATAGAGATAAGGTAGACATTGTAGAGGTGTAGAATTCACTTCATGTACTTTTTACAAAAAGAGTTTTTAGGCTATAAGTTTTATCTGATAAATATGTGAAATAGTCTACACGAGGGATTGATTTCAGTTATTTGCTATACATTATATGGCGCCGTTGAGTGCACACTATAATAAATTACTACTTCTAAATAATTTTTGTAGCTGGTAAATCTCTAGGATTTTTGATATGAAAGTTTTCAATTCCGACGAACCTTGCGAATTCACTCCAAAAAAATATCATAACTTCTTCAGCTTTTTTACTTAACTCTGTATCTACTAATAACGAATTCTTAATAAAATGGCAGGGTATTAGTATGTTGTCACTAATATCATTTACCTTATACGAACTTTGAATAAATGCTACTTGATGTATATTTGAATATTTAGGCGTTCCATCTACATTCGTTTTAAGAAGCTCTCTACAAATGTAACCAGCCAAAATTTCAGGCTGATAGAAGTCAGCACGCTCATTAATTATAGTTAAAAATCCATATGTATTATGAGTCATGCCGAAGCTATTGATGGTTGATTTTATTTGTTTGTTTGCCTTCCTCATTACTTCTTCTATTTGTCTAAAATACAGGTTATCCAACTTAGTTGTAAGTTTTTCGCCATCTTGTAGTATTTGAGTAGCTTCTCTAAAGTTATGTTGCACATAAAAAACAGGAAGTCCCTCAGCTTGATTAATTTTATCTGTTTCACTTTGCACATAACCTATAACTTTATCTCGTGGATTGGACTTTAAGGTTTTTAGTTCAATGACAAGCAAATTATCAATAAGGTAATCTGCAACCTTTTCTTTATCTGAAAATGTTTTGGTTACTTCATCTAAGTCAGTAATCCCCTTCAAATTTGCGACGAACTTCTTAAAGTTTTCTTCAGTGGCAAATTTCGGATAGTCATCTTGCATCGATTTTTTCCTATAAAGTAGACTTACTTAGTGGTCACAAGTAGTATTCCGCACACCTTTCACTTTGAGCAATTTTATTATTTTAAATTTGTAAATACGCTATTATGGTACTTCTCCATGCGCTTTCACATCACCTTTCTTACCATCTGGCTGAATCACGATAGGTAATACCAGTCCTTTAGCAAAGTCATCAGACAGCACATAATCATAGCGACTGGCAGCGACATCAGGCGTGGTATGAATGATAAGCGTCATCTCATTGCCATCGGTTAGCTCGTGTGAGACATAGGTTTCGCTGAGTTGATCTAACGCTTTCGATAGTGCTTCGTTACTTGCCATACTGATAGTGAGGTTGTGCTGCGCTGTCGCCGCGTCCACATCGAAGTACTCTGCATAGTCTCGGACGTTTTGACTATCGATGGCAAACGGATATTTATAATTGGTAGGGTCGGCAGGCTTTGCACCACTATCTACCAGTGACCAGTCGATGGTATCAGCTGTCGATGCAATTGGATCTGTTGCTGTCTCCGCAGTTTGCTCAGTGGCATCGACAGAATCGGTAGCGTTATCGCAGCCTGTCAGCGCCCACATGCTTGCCGTTGCAATTACCATCATACTTATCAGACGCTTTGCCATCGAGTTACCCTTTTGATTATCGATTATGATTGATTTGCTTTACCTGCTATTTTGACAGTTTTCTTTGTGCTTCTCTAGCGAAATACATTAGATGGCAAGTTTTGATATAGTCTAATCCTCTATAAAAGAATGACAAAGTTAACCTCGCTAAGCATACTAATGTATAACTTGCACTCGGTTTCCTTGTGTCGAAATTATATTGAACTGACTATACAACTATCTACCTGATACTGTTTTTTATAGCCATCTTTATACGCGTATCAAACGAACACGCGTAAAAAAGCAGCCACCATATAATGACTGCTTTTTCTCTATTACGACTATTTGTCTATTACGACATGAGCGTATCTCTAGCTGATTAGATTTGGCAGTTTACTTGGTATTCTTTACCGTCAGCCCACTTCATCGCAAAGATACCTTTGTCGCCTTTCATATGCCATGCATAGACGACTTCTGGGTTTGAGTCGTTTACATAGCTTGCAACTTCGCCTTTCACTTTACCGTTTAGGATGATTGGCTGCTCGGCCCATTTTACTTTTGGCAAGGTGACGTTGAGCATCACTTGTTCTTTATTGATAGACTGCTTTGCCATGATTTTGCTGTCATCGGTACAGGTGTATGGTGCTGGTGCCATACGATCATAGGCAGCGGTTACTTTTTCTGGAACTGGCGTATCAGTTGCATCTGGGGTAGTGGGTGCGGTAGTCGCACAAGCGCTCAATAAGGCAAGGACTGGTAGGGTGGTCGCAATTTTAGTTATCATTTTCATAGTGCTCTCCAAAGCTTTTCGCTGATGTCATTTACTTGTTCTTAATGATGCGTTTAGCATATGAGGGTTATAGTAGCGAAAACGAACCATTTCAGTGTTAGAAATTGTTCGTTACCTGTTAGCTTCGTTACCCAACCGCTGTCTAATGTAACTTGTAATCTGAGACAGGGTGAAAAGTAAGCAGTGCTAATTGTGAAATGTGCGATTATAAAATTAGCGCATAAAAAAGCGTCTATCAACGAGTGGCCGATAGGCGCTTTTTTGTTTTACTTAACACGCGTTAGATTGAGCGTGTACTTTTATACTATGAACACTATTTGCTATGAATACTACTTGGTTTTACGCGGTGGCAGACCAGTATGCTGCGTTTGAAAATTGCCTTTGCTGACTTTCTTCTTACTGTTTTTACCCGCTGCACCTTTAGCTGACGCACTGCTGTTTGACGAGCCATTACTACGCTTCACTGAATCATTGCCAACACGGCTATTCTTCTTGCGCGCTGACTGATAAGTATCTTGCGCGGCATCACGCCCTTCTAAACTGGCGTTAAATGGTGGAATCAAGCAACCACGGTTTTTACCAATCAAGTCACTACGACCCATGTCTTGTAAGGCTTTACGTAGTAATACCCAGTTTTTTGGATCATGATAGCGTAAGAACGCTTTATGCAATTTGCGCTGCTTGCCAGACTTGACGATATCCATGTCACCTTCATCACGGCTGACCTTATGTAGCGGATCTTTGTGCGTGTGATACATGGTAGTCGCGGTCGCCATTGGGCTTGGATAAAACGCCTGTACTTGGTCAGCACGGTAGCCATTACTTTTGAGCCAAAGCGCAAGGTTCATCATATCTTCATCTTTGGTACCCGGATGGGCAGCGATGAAGTAAGGAATCAGATATTGCTCTTTGCCAGCTTCCTGACTGAACTGTTCAAACATGGCTTTGAACTGATCATAACTGCCCATGCCAGGTTTCATCATCTTCGATAGCACACCTTCTTCAGAGTGCTCAGGCGCAATCTTAAGGTAACCACCGACGTGATGACTGACCAACTCTTTCACATATTCAGGATCTTTTACTGCCAAGTCATAACGCAAGCCTGAAGCAATCAGGATTTTTTTCACGCCTTTGATATCACGTGCTTTGCGATATAGCTTAGTCAAATTACTATGATCGGTGATTAGGTTTTCGCAGACATCAGGATAGACACAAGATGGCTTACGGCAGTTCTTTTCAATGGTCTCGTCTTTACAGCTGAGGCGATACATGTTTGCCGTTGGGCCACCAAGGTCAGATATCACGCCAGTAAAGTTCGGTGCGGTATCACGAATCGCTTCTACTTCACGCAAGATTGAATCTTCTGAACGGCTCTGGATAATGCGGCCTTCGTGCTCAGTGATCGAGCAGAAGGTACAACCACCAAAACAGCCGCGCATGATATTGACCGAAAACTTGATCATGTCATAAGCAGGGATACGCGCATCGCCATAGCTTGGATGCGGCAAGCGTGCATACGGCAGGTCAAACACATAATCCATCTCTTCTGTCGAGAGTGGCACTGGTGGTGGATTGAGCCAAACGTCGATAGAGGTATGCGAGTTACCAGCACCGCTACTATGACGCTGTACGAGCGCACGCGCGTTACCTGGGTTGGTCTCTAGATGCAAGATGCGGTTGGCATGGGCATAGAGTACAGGGTCAGATTTGACATGCTCATAATCAGGCAGACGAATCACCGTTTCCTCACGGGGCGGCATCTTGATCTTGTGCTTGCGTGCGGTCTTTGGCTTATCAAAGCCGCGCATTTGCACTACTTGCGTTTCGGTGTCTACTTGATTGGCGTTGATGACTTTATTGGCAACTGGCTCAGCGACAAAACCCTGATACTGTGACGACATTGATGAAATGGACGACGGCATGGCTTGCCCAACAGGGGAGTCAGATGGCTTTTCTTGCTCGATTGAGCATTGGTCTACATCTTCTGTCATCACATAAGGGTTGATGATTGGATCGACACGGCCAACGGTATCAACATCATTACTGGCGACTTCTGTCATGTCCGATTGCCAATGACGGCGAGTCGGTGTCAACAGATAAGAGGTGCCACGCAGTTTACTCATTTGCTCAAAGCTATAGCCTTTAGACAGACCATGTACCACATCGACGATCGCACGCTCAGCATTACCATATAGTAAGACATCAGCACGCGCATCCAGCAAGATACTACGGCGGACTTTGTCTGACCAATAATCATAATGAGCGATACGGCGTAGACTGCCCTCAATACCGCCCAAGATAATTGGCACATCAGGATAGGCTTCACGGCAGCGCTGGCTATAGACGATAGCGGCGCGGTCAGGGCGTTTGTTTGCCACGTTGCCAGGAGAGTAAGCATCATCGCTACGGATTTTACGATCTGCGGTATAGCGGTTGATCATGCTGTCCATGTTGCCCGCGGTCACGCCATACGCATAGACGGGTTTGCCCAATTCCATAAAGGCGTCTTTGCTCTTCCAATCTGGCTGCGCGATGATACCAACACGAAAGCCTTGCGACTCAAGCAAGCGACCGATAATCGCCATACCAAAGCTTGGATGATCGACATAGGCATCACCTGAGATGATGATGACGTCACAAGCATCCCAGCCTAGATCGTCCATCTCTTTGCGGCTCATCGGCAGATAAGGCGCTGGCTCGTAGCAGCTCGCCCAGTGTTTGTCATAATCGTAAAGTGGCTTGGTGCCTTGTTTAAAGGCAGTGCGGGCGATGGTATCGGCAGACATGGGCGGACCTGTTAATTAGAAAAATGGCACTAAAAATACAGCCCTTATTACCCAATGATAATAAAGGCGAATTTAAAAGCGCTCATTTTAACATGAATCGCCTTCACTATGCGACCTATTCTATGAGTGGCGATTGCCGATAAGTTATTGATAGCGTGAGATAAACTGCTCATGCAAAGTAAGCTATCTGCACAGCAAAATAATGGCAAAAACAGTCTAGACAGAACAGTCACATTATCAGTTCAATCAAACTTACTTCCAACAATCATTCTCTACCCTAGTTCAATTTATGCTTACATCGTTGCAAGCATAATTATCAAAATACTGACTTGGCTGATACTGGTCATTTGTTTTCTTATATTTATAAGTTTCTTTAATTTCTAATAATAGGTTTTGGCACAGGTTTTGCTCCACCCTTATTAGGGCTTATTTGTGTGCATTAATGAGTAAAAATAGTGCACCGATAACATTTGAACGGATAGATAAGTGTTTGGAGATAAAATGAGAACATCCTCTATTGGACTGGACACGATAAAGGTATTGTTAAAACGATCACAGTCATCGCTAAGTAATAGGCTGGTACTAAGTACATTATCGTTTGCAATGATGGGTAGCGCCCAAGCCGCTGAGACTGACACATTGACCGTGGCGCAGATGCTCGAATATCAAAATATCGCTTGGATTATCTGGGGCGGGGTATTGGTGTTCTTTATGCAGGCAGGTTTTGCTCTACTTGAAAGCGGATCGGTACGCGCGAAAAACGCAGTAAACGTGATGATGAAAAACTATACCGATATGTGTATCGGTGGTCTGGCGTTCTACTTGGTTGGTTTTGGATTAATGATGGGGACTAATAATTCAGGCTTCATCGGTACGGATCATTTTATGCCAGTCGCGTTGTCTAATATGGACTGGGCATTGATGTTCTTTCAGATGATGTTTGCAGCGACAGCGGTGACGATTGCAAGTGGTGCAATGGCAGAGCGCGTCTCCTTTATTGGTTATGCGGTGGCCGCCTGTTTGATTTGTTTGTTCATTTACCCTGTATTTGCCAGTTGGGTATGGGGTGGTTATTTTGGCGGGACAGGCTGGCTAGCCGAGCTTGGTTTTATTGATTTTGCTGGATCTACTGTCGTGCATTCTATCGGTGGCTGGTTGGCATTGGCAGGCATCTTAGTCATTGGCCCAAGGTTAGGCCGCTTTGCCCCTGATGGCACGCCAAGACTCATCGCAGGGCATAACATGACGTTGCTAGCGCTTGGCGGATTTATCTTATGGTTTGGTTGGTTCGGCTTCAATGCTGGATCGACGTTATCTATCACCGGCAATATTGGCTTAATCGCAGTCAATACTTTCGTCGCTGCAGTGAGTGCGGTGGTGAGTTATATGCTTATCTCCCGATCGCTTAACAAAGCCATTTTACTGAGCGATAGTGTCAATGCCAGTTTGATTGGTCTCGTATCTATCACGGCAGGCTGTGCCACAACGACACCTATGTTTGCCATTGTTATTGGGGCAGTCGCTTCCGTGGTTTATATCTTATCATCGCAAGCGCTATTAAAATTTAAGGTAGATGATGTGGTCTCGGCAGTGGCAGTACATGGTTTTGGCGGGGCATGGGGTACGCTCGCAGCAGGATTGTTTTATACAGGAGATTTGTTTAACTTATCACGGCTTGGCGTACAAGCGTTGGGCGTCGGCGTGGCGTTAGGCTGGGGACTGGGATTGGGGCTAGTGATGTATAAGCTTATCGATCTCAGCTTTGGGTTAAAAGCCAGCCGCTTACATGAGCAGCGCGGCCTTGATTATACCGAGCATGCAGAGCTTGGTTACCCTGAGTTCCAGAAGCAAATGTTTGATTCAAAGAGTTTAACCGAGCGGCATTTATAGGAGAGAGCTGATGAATATTGATACTCAATCCGTAGACCAAGCTGTGACTGTGATGGCAGAAGTACTTGCCGATTATCTACATCCTGAGGAGGTGCGACTACTTAAATCACAGTGGCAGCGATACTCAACGGTCTCTGTGAAAATGATGCAACAGTGCGTCTTGGATGCGACAAGGCGCTATCCTGAGCTGCAAGCTTATAAGTCTGATATTAGGAAAGGCTTTTGGGCTACCTTGCAAGCGGACAGTCAGCAAACAGTAGAGGCTGATAGTCACAATAGCCATAATAGTCATAATGAAGCAATCAAAGCGCCAGTCCCTGTCTCTGAGTTGGTTCTGGCATTTTATACCGTCATAGAAGCACTGCGCAGTCAGCTATCAGAAACAGAAAGTCGCAACCTATTTCTGACCATGCACCAAACTGTTTCGCAAGAGCGCACCTTCAAAGGGCATAGTCTTAACATCAGTCAGTTTCTAGAAGGCAATCGCCCGTCTGTACCTGATAATGAGCACCTGTTAAATAATTTGATGCAGTTGGCTTATGTATGCTTATGCGATGTTGCAGGACCTGTCGAAGCAGATGAGATGATGTTTCGAGCGGCAGAGAAGGCAAAACAAAATTACCCGAAAACACTGGTCGAAAAGTTATTTTAAGATATTAAGCAGGCACGTTACGATTTAGTATGGAATACCTTTCGATAACGTACCTTATATAAAGGGGCTTTTATAACGTAGCTTTCAAGATGTAGCTTTCAAGATGTAGCTTTCAAGATGTAGCTTTCATGATGTAGCCTGAAACTTGATACTAGACGATGAGCGGTATAATAGTTAACTATCTAATCTAATAACTGAAGCGGGAAAGTAACCACGTCAAAGGCGAGGGCAAAGGGTAGCAATACTAGCTTTTGTGCGCCATTTGGACCGCTACGAGTGACGACATCTTGCTGAGTTTGTGTATAAAAACTCACCGTATATGGTTTAGTCAGTGCGCGATAGTTTGACTGAATTAACCCTAAATTACTAACTTGCGGATAGATAGCGCCTTTGACAGGAACGCTAAAACAAAAGCGCTGAGCATTGATACGTTGATCGCTCGCTGAGGTGCACTCTTTACCGTTATTTTGCAAAAAGAACTGGTAGTCTGAGCGCCCAAACTCATCTTTTAATTTAGCATAAGACAATTTCATCTCACCTTGAAAGTACCCATCATTATTGGGTACATGAAAGCTCATGTCGTTATCCACTTGAATATTTTTTTGCGTGAGGTTACTTAGTAAGTTTACCATTTCTGTCCCACCTTGGGTGAGGACGTAGCTGTTCTTTTCACCTACGATAACCATTGACGCGTTTGGCATTTTTGGTAACGGCTGAGCAGGACGACCAAAGGCAACAATTTGATCTTCAGACAGAATTTGCTTCGTCGTGTTTGTGGTGACGTGTCCGCTATTGTCTAATAGCGAGCTGGTCGCACAGCCTGAGCTGGCTAGTACCGTAGCAAACAAAGCGCCTGCTATTACCTTTTTTGAATTTGACGGTTTTAGTAACGCTTTCATGTTGTTGTTATCAGCGTTTGTATGGTCAATCATGATTAGGCTTCCTTGTCTAACAAATGGGCTTACGAAATTAACTATCGAGTTTTTATTTCTTCTCGGATGTCTGGTGAATATCGTACAGTGTTTATATGTAACTTAGCTACTTATCATCCATTGTCATATGATAGGTAAGTGTAGCTGAGACTGTTAAATTATAATTAATCTAGCGTGATTTTGGTTCCACTCTTAGTAAAGTTCATCACAAATTGGCTTTTAAAATTGCGCACATTATTTTCGTAAGTCAGTAAGCTGCGGGTGAACTGATGATAGTCGCTCATATTCTTTGCATTGACCATCAACATAAAATCAAAATCGCCCGATACTTCATAACAGCTCATGATTCGTGATTGCGCATCCATCAAGCGCTCAAACCGATGTTGCATTGAGGTGTTAGAGCGCTCCATTTCTATCATTACTACTGCTGTCAGACCATAGCCCACTTTGTCAGGATTGACGATGGCTACTTGTTTGGTAATCACGTCACTATCTATTAGCACTTGTATACGCCGCTGCGCCGTCGCAATGGATACATGCACTCGCTCTGCGACAGTTTTAAGCGGTAATGTCGCATCATCTTGCAGCAAATTTAAAATAGCTTTATCAATATTATCTAAAGTATGGCTCATATCAGGACATCCTTAACAGCAGAGTTTTTTATCGCTTTTTATAAATATTATCACTAAAAATAATAATGTAAGAAAATAATGATTTATAGGACACCTATGTGATATTTTTATTCATCAATGAACTTATATAGAGATAATATATCAAATCACCCTAGTAAAATAGACCATACCAATTAGAGTCGCTTCAAAAAGAGAACTACCTATTGGTTTTTTATCATCTATTAATAGCTACGGTGCTTATCATGTCTATCTCAATGCTCTCCAATGTATTCGCTAATACGCTAGCAACGACTGCTGCACGTTTGCCACTACCTGCGATTTGGGCGACAGGTAGCGCACAACAACGCACTCTGATATTAGGGGTGTCTTTTGCCATATTGTCCAACGTGCTATTTGGCGTACTCTATGCCTATAGCAGTCTTTTAGCGCCATTATCAGGGACGCAAGTTTTTATCTGGCGCATGCTCGCGATGTGGGCAGCGTTGGTCGGATACTTAATGGTCAGTGGACGTCTGGGATTGCACATCGATAAATTGAAAGTGCTCAAAGGCGCTAAGCAGTGGGCTTGGTTGCTATTACCCACACCGATATTTCTCAGTCAGTTTTGGTTATTTATGTGGGCGCCAGTGAATGGGCAAGGTGTGCAAACTGCGATGGGATACTTCTTATTCCCGTTAATGATGGTAGTGTTTGGTTGTGTCCTCTTTGGCGAAAAACTAAGCCGTTTGCAATGGTTGGCAGTGGCCTTTGCTGCATTGGGCGTGGGTAGCGAAGTTATCCGTACCCAAAGTGTCTCTTGGGCGACGCTATGGGTATGCGGTACGTATCCTATTTACTACATTTTACGCCGACTGCAGGGAATTGGCGCAGTAACTGGATTATTGGTTGATTTAACGATATTTGCGCCCTTTGCTCTGGCTTATTTGTTCTTCTTTGCCCCAAGCAGTTTGGTATTGGTTAGCGGCTCTGGTTTCTTTATCATGATGCTAGTAGGTTTGGGTGTGCTCAGTGTCTTGGCGATGAAGACCAATATTGATGCCAGTCAAATGCTACCAGTCAATGTCTATGGCATGATGAGCTATTTGGAGCCTGCGTTGCTATTTATCTTGGCAGTGACCGTACTAGGCAACCCGTTTGAATCAGCGATGATCTATAGCTATGGTCTGATTTGGTTAGGTATTGGGTGTTTGATTGTTCATGGTGTTAGGCAATTACGTCAGGCTAGTAGAAAGACAGCACTACTTTTAGAAGAGCAAGCAGCATAATGTAGGTGGGGGAGTTTGATAAAACCTTGCTATCTTATAAATTCTGTTTTTACCAACTAGCGTTTAAAATGGTTATTTATAAAATGCTATAAACAACAAAAAAGGACGGCTCAATATATACTGAGCCGTCCTTTTCTATTTAGATTAAATGGTGTAATGGACATTATTCATGCTGGCGTAGGGTCTAACGCTATATACTGTCTATATTTGCAAGGAATCAAAGCC
>NZ_JADQAM010000030.1:0-55528 GCF_022129405.1 Psychrobacter sp. Ps2
CTGCTCTGAATCGTTTTATGATTATGTTTGATGACCGTATCAGTAAGCATTTAATCTAAATGGCAGTTACACAGAATATGGGATGGGCTCCTCGAAACATATTCGAGTTATCCTATCTTTTACAGAGTGTGGTCTTGTCCGTATACACTCGCAGTTACAAATCTCGCAATATCATTATGCATTATGTGCTCATATTTAATATAATAGAGCGCGAAACAGCCTCTGCTAAATAATAATTTTAATTTAGCAAACAACGTATTTTGGTTATTTAGTATAGATAACTTAATAATTACGACAAAAATTGTTACAATAGCTGTTAGTAATACCACAAATATCGCTAAGAAATATATAAGCCGCAAGATGCTGTAATCAGACGATTTGGCAATATCACTTGCGGCTTTGTGACATGTTGAAGGATGTGTTTTTCCTTGCCGTTATAATAATCGGTTCAAAACCTTCTAACCGCATGTTGTATATTTTCTATTGCTACTTCATTAGATGCTGCGACAAGCACTGTGAGTAGCAGCGCAATACTATTAACCTCATATAATTTTCATCAGCTTACGCAGGACGTACTAACGTATGGGTATTAGCAGCAGTTCTACAGAGTCAGTCAAGCCAGTTGGCTCTATGAGAATAAATCTATTTTTTGCCATTTTACTGATTGCGATGACTTCCTACTTTTTGTGGTGGGGTTTAGATTACACCATGCGTCAGCAAACGACGCTATTCATCGTGGCGACCGCTTTTGGTGTCTTTATGGCATTCAATATCGGTGGTAACGATGTCGCCAACTCATTTGGTACTTCGGTGGGTGCAGGGACGTTGACTATCCCGCAAGCATTGGGTATTGCCGCGATATTTGAAGTATCGGGGGCAGTCCTTGCAGGCGGGGAGGTGACTGATACGATTCGAAGCGGTATCGTCGATCTAGATGGTCTATCAGTGACGCCCAATCAGTTTATTTATGTCATGCTCTCCGCATTGGTTGCAGCAGCATTTTGGCTGTTATTTGCGACCAAGAAAGGTCTGCCTGTTTCGACCACTCACTCCATTATTGGCGGTGTGATTGGTAGCTCCATTGTTTTAGGTATCACGTTAGGTGGTACGGACATGGCGCTATCAACGGTAGACTGGGGAACGGTTGGAACCATCGCTATTTCTTGGGTATTGTCGCCGCTACTAGGTGGCGTGTTGTCTTATCTTTTATATGGACAAATCAAGAAAAACATCATTGAATATAATGATAAAACCGAAGCCTATATTGCGACGCTAAAAGGCAATAAAAAAGTCTTAAAGCAAAACCATAAAGAGTTTTTGGATGGTTTGACAGAGTCTGAGCAATTGGCCTATACGTCAGCGATGCTACGTGATCAGGAAATCTATAAAGATGATGATTGTATCGTTGAAGACCTAGAAACTGATTACTACAAAAAGCTTTATGATATTGAAAATGAGCGTAGTAGCCTTGATACTCTAAAAGCACTTAAGCAATGGGTACCTATCATTGCTGCCGCAGGTGGTGCGGTGATGACTTCTCTAGTCGTCTTTAAAGGTCTGAAAAATGTTAATAGCGGCCTGACCACACTACAGGGCTTCTTGATTATGGGTATGATAGCGGCGCTAGTATGGTTAGCGACCTATATTTATACCAAGAGTATCCGCGGTAAGCATAAAGAAGATTTGACCAAAGCGACATTCATTATGTTTAGCTGGATGCAGGTCTTTACCGCGTCAGCTTTTGCCTTTAGTCATGGTTCAAACGATATCGCCAATGCGGTTGGTCCTTTTGCCGCCATTATGGATGTGATTCGTACTAATAGTATCGCTACTGAAGCTGCCGTGCCACCTGCTGTCATGCTGACTTTTGGTGTAGCATTAATCGTTGGTCTTTGGTTCATTGGTAAAGAAGTAATTCAAACCGTTGGTACCAATCTAGCGAAAATGCATCCAGCTTCAGGCTTCTCAGCTGAGTTAGCTGCTGCTGCTGTTGTAATGGGCGCATCGACTATGGGTCTGCCTGTATCAAGTACTCACACGCTAGTAGGTGCGGTACTGGGTATCGGTATCGTCAACAGAGATACTAACTGGAAGCTTATGAAGCCGATTGGTTTGGCTTGGATTGTGACGCTACCTGCAGCGGCTACTATGTCTGCCATCAGTTATCTTGTATTGAGCAACATTTTTTAATGCGCTGTTTTCATCAGTGAATTATCATAATTGAGTTTTAATAACTAGGGCGTGTCTTCATTTCAAAAATGGTGGTGAAAATGAGATAAATTGCCGTCAAACAAGAAAAATAGCGCAGATAATATCGGGATATTAACCAGCTATTTGACGATGTTTGGCAAGATTTAGCCATTTTTAGCCCATTTAGATGACTATCGGGTGAATTGAAGACACGCCCTAGGTTCAACGCAATAAAAAACGCTTATCAGCATGATGCTGATAAGCGTTTTTTTAATGATGTATGAAGATTTACTCGGTACCAAATTGCTTACGTTTCTTCGCAAAAAATCTGTCCAATCTATCCATCGCATTTTCTAGGTCAAGTAAGTTAGGTAAGAACACCAGACGGAAATGGTCAGGTCTGTCCCAGTTAAACCCACTACCTTGAACCATCAATACGTTTTCTTCAACGAGCAAGTCCATCATAAAGTCCATATCATCGGTGATAGGGTAAACTTCTGGATCCATTTTTGGAAAACAGTAAAACGCGCCTTGAGGCATGGTACAAGAAATACCTTTAATAGCATTTAGACGTGAGACAGCCATTTCACGTTGCTTATACAGCCGACCCTTTTCAGAAGTCAGGTCTTGCATGCTCTGATGCCCACCCATTGCTGTTTGAATGGCATACTGTCCTTGCACGTTAGAGCAAAGGCGCATGGATGCGAGCATATCTAAGCCTTCAATAAAGTCAGCTGCATGCTGTTTGCGGCCTGATACCATCATCCAACCTGAGCGAAAACCTGCAATACGATGTGACTTTGACAAGCCATTGTAAGAGAGCACCAGCACGTCGTCAGTTAAGGTGCTCATTGGGGTATGGACATTATCATCATAGAGAATGCGATCGTAAATCTCATCAGCCATGATGATTAAATCATGCTCTTTAGCAACTTCGATAATTTGCTTTAATAACTCATCACTATAAAGTGAACCTGTCGGATTATTTGGGTTAATAACCACGATACCCTTTGTTTTGCTCGTGATTTTCGACTTAATGTCTTCAATATCAGGGTGCCAGTTGTCTTCTTCATTGCAGCGATAGTGCACAGCAGTACCGCCAGCGAGATTAGCAGCAGCAGTCCAAAGCGGATAGTCTGGCATCGGAATCAAGACTTCATCACCGTCATTCATCAACGCCTGCATGGTCATAACAATAAGCTCAGAAACCCCATTGCCCAAATACACATCACGTACGTCAACGGCCGACAGCAACCCCTTTGATTGGTAGTATTGCAAAATGGCTTTGCGCGCTGAAAAGATTCCCTGCGAGTCTGAATAGCCAGTTGCCTCAGATAAGTTCATAGCGACATCGCGTAAAATCTCATGAGGGGCTTCTAAGCCAAAAGGCGCTGGATTACCTACGTTTAGTTTTAATATGCGTTTGCCTTCTGCTTCCATCTTATTGGCCGTCTGCAATAGAGGACCACGAATGTCATAGCAAACGTTTTGTAATTTATCAGATTTTTTTATAGTGTTCATAGCATGACCGTTTTTCGGATTGGTTGTCGAATTGGTTTTTGAGCCTTTAGGAGCAGTAAAAGGTTTCGTGGACTGAGCATCAGTTGTTTTAATGTCTGATTGGGTATGTGAACTCGTATCTAGCTTTTGATATTCACTGCGCTCTATAGATGATTTTAATTTGTCCGTATCAATAGAGATAACCTCATTGTTGAGGTCGCCGCGTAACAGATAGCCTTCACTACAGCCCAAAATACGTGCGAGTGTAGGCAGCTTGGATGAGACAATGCCATTGGTACCGCGCTCCCAGTTTGAGATAGCACCACGACTCACTTTTGCACCAGCGGCAGTCATGGCTTGCGCTAGCTGCTCAGCAGTAAATCCTTTGTCACGGCGTAACTGTACCAGTCGTTCCGCTTGAGTACTTTTGCTATTGTCGTCAGACATTTTCGTTCGAGCCTTTATTAATCAGTAATTATTCAGAGTAGAAATATATTAAACATTTTATTTAAATACTAATGCAAGATATTATTGCATTGATAGTTAATTTGCAAATGATTTTACAATCAGTTCTATGAGTGTTTGCAAGTATATCTTGCAATTAATACTTGGCTTATATTCATATGGCTCTAAATCTCTTATATAGACTATAAAAGGTATAGATATCAAAATTACATCTTTACCCATCATTATCTAAAATTAATTTGGTATATTTAACTCAGTCAATCTCTTCAATCATGCTGTCTATCTCCCAATATAAAGAGTGCTTTTCTTATATATGCCTTGAATAGTGTGCTGATAACCAACAGATAGAGCACGTCGTTCTCATAATCATATGGCGATAAAATAGTTACCGAGATTAGATAATAAATACTCGAACAAGGATAAATTATGCAAGACAATCAATTAAGCAAAGAAGAGATTAGCCAGTTGACTGAAGCTGACTGGAAAGAGCGTTTAACCGCTGATGAGTATCATATTATGCGTGAGAAGGGCACTGAGCGTCCATTTACAGGTGTATACAATGATGCAACCGATGATGGCGTTTACCGTTGTAAGGGCTGCGGTGCAAGCTTATTTGACTCAAGCAATAAATTTGATGCTAGCTGTGGCTGGCCAAGTTTTGACCAAGGTATCGATAACAGCGCGATTGAAGAGCACGTCGATAACTCGCTAGGCATGACTCGTACTGAAGTCACTTGCAGTAACTGCGGCGCACATTTGGGTCATGTATTCCCTGATGGCCCTACTGAGACAACAGGCATGCGCTATTGCATCAACTCAGTATCTATCGATTTAGATAAGTCTGAGAAGTAAGTAGTCTAAGTAGTATTAGAAACGTGAACGTGAAAGGGAAGTACAGGGTGCTTCCTTTTCAATAGTTTTATTATGTGTATGATAGAAAAAGAAGTAGTGCATAGACACCCAAAACAATAAAAACCTCAATTTAAGGATAAATGATGAGTACGATTTATGATTTTACGGCTGAGCGCATGGATGGTAGCTCGCAAGCGTTTTCAGATTACCAAGATAAAGTATTATTAATCGTCAATACCGCAAGCAAATGTGGATTTACGCCGCAGTTTGAAGGCTTAGAGTCACTATATCAACAATATAAGGATCAAGGACTAGTGGTCGTCGGTTTTCCTTGTAATCAATTTGGTAGCCAAGATCCAGGTAGCAATGACGAGATTGGTGCGTTTTGCCAAAAAAACTATGGTGTCAGCTTTCCGATGATGGCAAAGACTGATGTCAATGGCGCAGATGCTCATCCTATCTATGAATGGCTCAAAGAACAAAAGGGTGGCGTGCTAACAGATGGTATCAAGTGGAATTTCACCAAGTTTCTAGTTGATAGTAAAGGCCAAGTTATTGACCGCTACGCACCAACGACCAAGCCAGAAGCCATCAAAAACGACATAGAGCAAGCATTAGCCAATAAGTAAGCATTAAACTTAAAAAATATTGGTTTTGTATGAAAATATAAAATCAATAAAAACAAATGCTTGCTAGATATTCTCATAAAAATTGAAAAAATATCTAAAAAAGTGGTAAATACTGTTTGACACCCAACTGTAAATCTATATAATACACTCCCACAGCAACGGAGCTTAGTGACAAACTTAAGAGCTCAGTTGAAGTTGAATAAATTGCCTAGCAATTGTTCGAAGGGTGATTAGCTCAGTTGGTAGAGCGTCTGCCTTACACGCAGAATGTCGGCGGTTCGAATCCGTCATCACCCACCACTTCTTAGCAAGTGGCTAAACAAGCTAAGAGACCTAAGCAGCGGTAGTTCAGTTGGTTAGAATACCGGCCTGTCACGCCGGGGGTCGCGGGTTCGAGTCCCGTCCGCTGCGCCATATTTAAAACGAATTTAAACTGTTAAGTTTAAGCAAGTTTCGCCTCAAGCATTAGATTGTTTGAGGTTTTTTTGTGTCTGTTTTTTATGTATCTATGTTTTATGAGTGATAAGTCAGGTAAGGAAATACAGTAAGAGTTAGAATCTAGAACTATGACTTATATTCATTTAAGTCGTATCAATTAAAAGCCAGCTAAAACGACGACGCTTCTTTTATATCAGTCTTATACTGAGTAAAAGAAGGGTCGTCGTATTTATTTTAGATATATCATTTTAAAGTAGCCTTGCTTAAAACTCATGAGCTAGAATTTGTGATGCATTTTAGACAGTTGTAGATTTTAGCTACAAATAAAAGGTTAGTCATGCATTGCTTGCCATGCACCCATTGACCCTAGATAGATATCAATGTGCTCAAAACCTCGACTAGCAAGCCATCCTGCTGCTATTGTTGCCCGAGCACCACTAGCACACATCAAGGTATAGTGGTGACTCCTGTCAAGCTCATGCCAACGCTCATTCAGGTGACCAACATAGATATGCTGTGAGCCTTCTATCGCATTGGTATTCCTCTCATCGATATCGCGTACATCGAGCAATGTCCAGTTCTGAGCATTATTAAGACGACTCTCTACCTCGGTTGTATCGACCATAGGGGTTTGCTGCATCTGTTCCCCTTTGGCAGCGGCAGGGACGACACCTACATAGCCACCGACAATATTATCAAAAGCAATACGTACCAGATGCTCCATCGCAGTCGCAAGTTGCTCTTCATTAGAGGCAATCAGGGCCAAGCTTTGTCCTTCTTCAATCACCTACAAAGAGCGCATCACCGGTAAAAACGCCAACCGCCTTATCTGGGTACGCCGTGTCAAACAGCGCATAAGCAAGATGATCATCGGTATGACCAGGCGTTTCTAAGACATGAATTTCTAATTGGCCAATTGGAAAACAATCACCATTACGTGCGGTCTCAGCGTAGACAACAGGTTGTTCTGGATTGGGTCCATGCAAAACTGTTGCCCCTGTCATTGCAGCCAAGATAGATGCGCCAGAAACCAAATCCTCATTACGATGTGTTTCAAAAATATGAGTAATTTCAAGACCTGCTGCACGCGCTTTTTCTACATATATCGCACAGTCACGACGTGGATCAATTACCGCTGCTTGACCGCCAGAGCCTACCAAATAGGATAAGTGCGAAAGTCCAGGTGTCTTAATTTTCTCTAGTAGCATGGTCATTTCCTTATTGTTGTTTTAATCATAATAGTTATTTTAATCAGGTTTATTGGCAGTACAGAGCGAGAGCTACCAGCCAAATCTAGTTTTACTCTTGCATAAACTTGCATTCAATCTAGCATGAACTTCTAAGTATCATCAATATACAATAACATATATTAAACTTGTTATTTACATAAGGCCAAACGTAGAGAATTTTAGGTTGAAAAGGTGGGGTGATCATTATTTCCACTATTTGGTTAATCGCTTTTACTCGTTGATGTATATAGTTTAATTACACAGATATATCTTTTTTAGATTAAAAATATCTGTCAAACATTGAACTATTTTTAATATGTCTGTATTATTGGACATATGGAAATAACTAATGCTATCGCAAGCTTTGCTGCGCTCTCTCAAGATACTCGTTTAAAGGCTTTTAAGCTGCTTGTCAGCCATGAGCCTGAAGGCCTACCTGCGGGCGAAATAGCCCGTCAGCTCTCTGTTCCTCATAACACAATGTCAGCCCACTTAGCGGTGCTAGCACGGGCAGGATGGGTGGTCTCACAGCGTCATAGCCGACAGATTATCTATCGTGCTTCGCTATCACATATGGATAACGTCATCCAGTTCCTGCTGCAAGATTGCTGTGCGGGACATCCAGAATTGTGTGCGTCACTCATGGATAGCCTGAGTGGCTGCAGAGTAGATGAGTCTGCTGAGCAAGGTAACGATTAAACCAATTATCATTTCAATAAATACATAAAATAGGTGTAAAAACTATGAAGCCATTAATCTTTCATAATCCTAAATGCGGTACCTCTC
Organism: Psychrobacter sp. Ps2; assembly: GCF_022129405.1. Taxonomy (NCBI): domain Bacteria; kingdom Pseudomonadati; phylum Pseudomonadota; class Gammaproteobacteria; order Moraxellales; family Moraxellaceae; genus Psychrobacter; species Psychrobacter sp. Ps2. The sequence goes on from NZ_JADQAM010000030.1 coordinate 8,090, forward strand.
GTAACACACTTGCCATTATTAAAGCGTCAGGTGAAGAGCCAGAAGTGGTGGAATACCTAGAAAACCCACCAACGCGCGATCGTTTAGTTGAGCTATTGGCACAAATGCAGATTTCGCCTAGAGAGTTATTAAGAAGCAAAGAAGCTATCAATGATGAGCTTGGTCTGGATAATCCTGAGTTGTCTGACGATCAAATTATCGATGCTATGATTGCGCATCCTATTTTAATCAATCGTCCTATCGTAGTGACGGATAAAGGCGCTGCTCTATGCCGTCCTTCAGAACGAGTGTTTGAATTGCTAGCCAATCCAGTAAATAGCTTTACAAAAGAAGACGGCGAGGTTGTTACTCATGACAAACACTGAGGTTGACCAAACATTAGCCGTTGATCCTACTGTTTCGCCAGAATTTAGCTTAGACGATTTGCCCAATATTGATATAGATAATCTTCAGCCTATCGATATTGAGTCTTTGGTTGCGCCAAATGACTCACGTCATCCGCCAAAAATACTAGTGCTATACGGTTCTGTCCGTGCGCGCTCGTTTTCTAGATTGGCCGCTGAAGAGTCTAGCCGATTGCTACGTTGGTATGGTTGTGAAGTAAAAATGTTTGATCCATCCGGCTTGCCGTTGCCTGACGATGTAGACTCAGACCATCCCAAAGTACAAGAATTGCGGGAGCTGGCGCAGTGGTCAGAAGGCATGCTGTGGGTGAGTCCAGAGCGTCACGGCAGTATTACCAGTATCATGAAAGCGCAAATCGACTGGATACCGCTGTCACTAGGTGGCGTGCGTCCAACTCAAGGTAAAACCCTAGCACTGATGCAAGTCAGCGGCGGTAGTCAGAGCTTTAATACAGTTAATCAAATGCGTATTCTCGGGCGCTGGATGCGGATGATTACTATCCCCAACCAATCTTCGATACCCAAAGCGTTCTTAGAGTTCAACGACGACAATCGCATGGATATGTCTCCGTTATATCTGCGTCTTGTCGATGTCTGTGAAGAACTAGTGAAGTTTACCTGGCTCACACGCGGACGTTCAGATTATCTCACGGATCGCTATTCAGAACGCGTTGAGAGTGCTGAAGAACTATCGAGCCGCGTCAATCAAAAATCGATCTAACCTCCTAATTGATCTAACCCCCTAATCGATCTAATTCCCTATATTAAATCGGCTGAATAAAATCAGCTTAAGTAAGGTTGTACAATGCTTGCATTTGCTATTTTTGTGGTCACTTTAGTCTTAGTTATCTGGCAACCTAAAGGATTGGGTATCGGCTGGAGCGCCATGGGTGGTGCCTTAGTCGCGTTAGCGCTTGGCGTCGTGCAGCTATCAGATGTGGGTATCGTCTGGGATATTGTCTGGGATGCGACCTTTACTTTTGTGGCGCTGATTATCATCTCCCTTATCTTAGATCGAGCAGGGTTCTTTGGCTGGGCAGCATTACACGTGGCACGCCTTGGCAATGGACAAGGGCGCTTATTGTTTCCGATGATTGTCGTGCTCGGCGCCTTTATTTCTGCCTTTTTTGCCAATGATGGTGCTGCGCTACTACTGACTCCGATCGTCATCGCTATCTTGCTACGTCTGAAATTTTCGCCACCATCAGCTCTGGCATTTATTATAGCGACTGGTTTTATCGCTGATACGGCAAGTCTGCCATTGGTCACCTCAAATTTAGTCAACATCGTCAGTGCCAATTATTTCGATATTGGTTTCGGTCGTTATGCGGCGGTGATGGTACCGGTCAATATCGTGTCTGTATTAGCGACGCTACTGGTGTTGTGGGTTGTCTATGCACGTCATATTCCAAAAACCTACTCGACTAGCGAGTTAAGCGCTCCAGAGTCTGCTATTACCGATCCATTGGTCTTTCGAGCTGCTTTTCCACTATTGGGCTCACTACTGGTCGCCTACTTTGCAACAGAGCCGTTGGGGCTACCTATTTCACTGGTCACGGGCATCGCTGCTGTTGCACTAATGGCAATCGCTGGTCGTATATGGCAAGGCGGTCGCGGTGCGGTGGTCTCTGTGAGCGATGTAGTACGTAAAGCGCCTTGGCAAATCGTACTATTTTCAATTGGTATGTACTTGGTGGTATATGGTTTGGGTAATGCAGGGCTTACGGCCTATGGTGCGCAAGTACTCAACTGGTTGGGTCAACAGGGTGCAATGATTGCTACCGTTGGGACTGGGTTTTTATCAGCGATAGTTGCTTCTGTTATGAATAATATGCCAGCGACCCTAGTCGGCGCGCTTGCAATTGATCAAGCACAAGTGCCTGCAGCAACACGAGAGCTGATGATTTATGCCAATGTCATCGGTAATGATTTAGGACCTAAGTTTACGCCGATTGGTAGTCTGGCTACTTTACTATGGTTACATGTCTTAGCAGAGAAGGACTACAAAATTAGCTGGGGACAGTATATAAAGATTGGTCTACTGATCACGCCGCCTGTGTTGTTAGTGACACTGTTGGCATTGGTATTCTGGTTGCCACTGTTGCCAAGCTATATTAGCCAATAGACAATTTACTATAGTAATATCCTATCGTGACCATGATATTCATTTTTAAATATCATGGTCATAATCAAGTATGAGATAAAGTAGTGATTAGCGCTTATCAAAGCGACAAAATAGATAACCAATATTAGGGTCTGTTGAACATTCAAATATTAGGACTGCTGATCGCGAAAATCGAATCAAACTAGGCGTAAACCGACGATAGTGTCGAGACCTTAACTAGGCTTGCAACAACGTTTGAGGTGATTTTAGCATCAGCCTTGAGAACGGATCGAGTAAAGCACTGCTTTGCCCGTTTGCAAGACGAGAGCTGTGCTCGAGTGGAGGGCAGGGCTATTTTTTGCCAATACATGGCGAAATCGTCTAACCTAGAACGACTAGGCGTCAAAAACTTCACTGCGTATTGTCTAAAAAATAGTCACTGCGAGTACCACATTTGAATGTTCAACAGACCCTAAATGATACGCATAAAAAAACCCTCATCAAATTGATGAGGGTTTTGGCAAATGCCATAATTGAATCAAAGTTGACTCAAGAAATTTACTACTAGAATGTGGCTCTCCAACCTGGGCTCGAACCAGGGACACACGGATTAACAGTCCGTTGCTCTACCAACTGAGCTATTGGAGAATAGGCTGTAAGTAACTAATCGCTTACAACGAGCCTTAGAAGTCTCTAACGAGTTCTTGCTAAGTGGGGCGTATTCTAGCAAAGTTAAAAAATACGTCAAGCCTTTTTTTGCATAATTAGTAAAAATTATCATTTTAATGACGAGATAGCGTGTTTTTCCTAGTTATGCCTAAGACTCGCGTAAAAAAGACGCCCTATAGAATGTATAGGGCGTCTTTTTAATGAACAGCGGTAAGACTCGTTGCTGTTTACAATTTATTCAGCAACATCTAAATCAGCCACTGCTTTTTCGATACGCGATAGGGCGTCTTTTAACGGCGCCTCATCAGTAGCGTACGAGATACGCATATAGCCGCCAAGACCGAACGCATCGCCAGGTACGACTGCCACGCCAACTTTGTCCAATAACCATGCTGAGAATTCAGTACATGACGATAGGCCAGCCGCTTTGATGAGCGGTACGATATTTGGGTATACATAGAATGCGCCATCAGGACGCAGGCAAGTAATGCCTTTGATGGCATTTAGACCATCTACGACTAGGTCACAGCGTTTCTCAAAAGCGGCTACCATTGGCTCTAGTACGCTCTGATCACCACTAATAGCAACTTCGGCAGCCACTTGGCTGATTGACGTCGGGCATGAGGTAGATTGTGACTGTACCTTTTTCATCGCGCCGATTAGCTTAGCAGGGCCACCCGCATAACCGATACGCCAGCCTGTCATCGCATACGCTTTAGACACACCGTTCAAGATGATGGCGCGATCTTTTAGCTCAGGTGCCGCGTTTAAGATATTGTAGAACTTATCGCCTGTCCAGCGAATGTGCTCGTACATATCGTCTGAAGCTACATAAACTTGTGGATGCTTTTTCAATACTTCAGCGATGGCCTTTAGCTCATCTAACGTATAAATCATACCCGTTGGATTCGATGGGCTGTTCAATACCAACAATTTAGTCTTGTCAGTTATGGCTTCTTCTAGCTGCTCAGGGGTGATTTTGAAGTCTTGTTCAGCCGGGCATTTGACGATGACTGGCACGCCTTCTGCGATGATAACCATGTCAGGATAGCTGACCCAGTATGGTGCTGGGATGATGACTTCGTCGCCAGGATTGATAAATGCCTGGGCAAGGTTAAAGAATGACTGCTTACCACCGACTGATACTAGGATTTCGTTTGGCTCATAGCTGATGTCGTTGTCGCGCTTGAATTTCTCGATGATGGCTGTTTTTAGCTCTGGCGTACCATCGACAGCCGTATATTTAGTGAAGCCATCATTGATTGCATCGATTGCTGCTTTTTTGATGTGTTCAGGGGTATCAAAATCAGGTTCACCAGCGCCCAAACCGATAATATCTTTACCAGCTGCTTTTAGCTCTTTGGCTTTATTGGTAATCGCTAGCGTAGGTGATGGTTGGATGTTGTTGACGCGGTCAGACAGTTGCAACTCGCTCATGAGAGATCCTTTTTATATGGGAGTGGGATTGGTAAAAATCGATATTAATTATATAACGCTTTTATCATTATCAGGACAAGATATCGGGCAGTTTAGACAATCACCTCATCTTGTCGTGAAGATAGCCACAATTCGATCATAAATGAGACGCTCATCCATGTCTGCGCGGCTATTTTAATATTGTAGCATGCTGATATAGCGCTGTCTTATTACCCCGATCACAAAACATTGCGGACTGCCTTGCAGCATGACTCACTGTATAAATATAAAAGCCACAGTAAAGATAAGATGCTTTTGTTGTGGCAATTGCGAAGTCACAACAATAAACCTATAGCCGACCACTATAATTATTTAGATTTGTTAAATAAAATGGCTTATAGCTTAATGAAATGCGACCAATGATATCTGCGAAGAATAACAATAATAGCTAGCTGTTATCAAAAATCTAAGGTTTTATTAGGTAATCAGTTTAAGAGCATTAATTCCATATTATGAAAATACTTAAAAAGATAAGAATACTCAAAAAGGATGTTTACGATGACAGATTCTACTGAAAAATTACATATTCTCATTACTGGGGCGACGTCAGGCATTGGTAAGCAGTTGGCAAAAGACTATCTGCTAGCGGATCATCATGTATATGCAGTTGGCCGTGACGACGAAGCGTTGGCTGAGCTTAAGGCGTTAGGCGCAGAAACGATTGATTTAGACCTCATGGATCGAGAAAAGGTCATCAAAGCTTTTGAAAAAATCGACAATATCGATCTAGCAATTTGCGGTGCTGGCATGTGCGAGTACTTAGATATGCCGAACTTTGATAGCAGTGTGTTTATGAAAGTAATGTCGGTCAACATGGGTACCTTGTCCCATGCGATCGAAGGGGTATTGCCAAAGCTAATCGCTTCAAAAGGTCGCTTGGTCGGTATCGGTTCAGCGTCTGCTTATGTGCCTTTTGCGCGCGCTGAAGCTTATGGTAGCTCAAAAGCTGCTATCCATTATCTGATGAAGACCTTACAGATTAGCCTTGCTCCGCATGATGTGTCAGTTAGCTTAGTCGTACCTGGTTTTGTTGAGACACCGATGACCAAACAGAATGACTTTCCGATGCCATTTATCCAGACGCCAGCGCAGGCAAGTCAAGCCATACGTGACGGTATCGAAAGCGGGCATGAGGTGATTGAATTCCCAAAGAAATTAACTATGCCATTAAAAGCCTTAGGTACGTTGCCTGATTTGGTCTGGCAGCAAGTTAGTGAAAAACTTAATAAAAAATAATCTACTATCAGTAGAACTCTCAGCCATCATATCGACAGAAAAATACAGAAGGGAATGCTTTTATGCCGTTTACTCGTTTCAAGCGTGCAAGTAACCAAAAAAATGCTACCGATGCTGCAACAGATTCTGACCATCAGACTGCCCAAAAACGTATTGCTATCATCGGCTCAGGTGTATCAGGACTGACATGCGCCCATTATTTAGGTACGCAACATGATGTGACGGTATTTGAAGCCAATGATTATATCGGCGGGCATGTAAACACGATTGATGTGGTGCTACAAGACGGTAGAAAAGCAAAGAGTAGCAATGTAGAGAGTAGTGCGATAGATACAGGATTTATTGTTTTTAATGAGCGCACATACCCGAACTTCTTTCGTTTGCTTCATGAGTTACAGGTGCCTTTTCAGGCAACGGACATGAGCTTTTCTGTCAAAAACACTGCACGTCATTTTGAATACAATGGGCATACGCTCAACACCTTATTATCGCAGCGCAAAAACGTACTCAATCCGAAATTTTGGCAATTTATCAAAGATATCTTGCAGTTTAATAAGCACATTAAGCAGCTACGTCAAGATTATGATAATGCGCGTGCTGCGGGGCAAGACATTAGCGGACTTACTGAGCAGACACTCGGTGGTTATCTAGCACAAAAAAACTATGGTCAGCTATTGACCAATAATTATCTGCTACCGATGGTCTCAGCCATTTGGTCAACCAGTCTGGATGAAGTACAAGATTTCCCATTGGTGTTTTTTGCGCAATTCTTTGACAATCATGGCTTGCTCGATGTGGTCAATCGTCCGCAATGGTTTACGATCAAAGGTGGCTCAAAACAATACGTTAATAAACTGATCCCACGCTTTATCAAAGCGGGCGGTAAAGTGCGAGTTAACAGTCCAGTACAGTCTGTGACGCGTGATGGTGAGCAAGTGATTTTGACAGTACAGAATGCTTTGACAGTGCAGGATAAAGGTAACGCTGACAATCGTAGCGAAAATCTTGTATTCGATGAAGTCATTTTTGCCTGCCATGCAGACACCGCATTGAAGATTCTAAAAGATGCCAGTACCGATGAGTCAGAGGTGCTGAGTCACTTCCGCTTTACCAAAAACACGGCAGTATTGCACACCGATACGAGTGTCTTACCTAAGAAGCCACTGGCATGGGCAAGCTGGAATTACCTTATCGATGAAAAAACTTCAGCCAATGTGACAGACAAGAATCAAGCTGGCGTAAATACACAACCACCTGAAAAACCAGTGCTAACGTATCATATGAATATCTTGCAGCGTCTGACCAAGAAGCATAATTATTTGGTTACGCTTAATCATGAAGTCGATGATAAGCAAATCGTCAAAAGCATTGATTATAGTCATCCAGTGTTCGATCTAAAGATGATTGAGGCGCAAACCAAATGGTCAAGCATCTCTGGCGCTGGGTTGCACACGCATTTTTGCGGGGCATATTGGTTTAATGGCTTTCATGAAGATGGCGTACGCAGCGGTCTACGTGTATGTCAGGCGCTCGGCCATGATATCGATATAAAAGATGAGGTTGATCCAGCGCATTTGCCTAATACGGATAGTGCACATACGCCGTTTCGTTATAAAGACTTGCCGATAAAGGCTGACACAAAGGCACGCAAACTTGATAAGCGTCAAATTATCACTGCGACTACTAATCAGGAGCTGGTTGAGTATGCTAATCGTTTGCAGAGTTCAACTGCTGAGACGAGCCGATATAAGAAACGTGGCTTATTCGGTCGCCGTAAAACCAAATAATATGACGATTAACGCCATTATGTATTCTAAGTGTTTTGAAAGATTCGCCATACGAAAAGCACACCGTTACCCAAGAGACTATTTATGACCACGTCCGCTCAAGATACCAATACTATGCCAAGTCATGAGTATTCTTATGATACAAATGCATTGCCGCATCAGCTGTTTGAGGGTACGACATGGCACAGTCGGCTGCTACCTAGTGTAAATAAATTCGTTTACCCTTATCGCTATTGGGGCGTTAATATTAGCGTGCTTGCGAAAGGGAAGGAGCTTCCTGAAATTAGCACGGCGTCATTTGACGAGAGTAAGTTTTTAGAAAAATTACCATTGCGTAAAGTATTACCGAAAAAGCTACTAGCGCAAGGTCTGCCTCTATTTTCAACAAAGAAAAAGGCGCTACAACGATTCTGTCCTAATGATTATCTACAGCATACTGACATACAGAGTAATAATAGCCTAAGCAATGATAAAAAACTTGATAGTAATGTAGAGTCTGTTCAAACGCTGAAAAAACGTCTAAGCCAGGCATTTGAAAAACATGCAGGTAGCGCACCTGAAGGCGATATGTTGGGATTGCTCGTCTGCCGTAATGCTGGCATGTACTTTAGCCCAGTCAATTTTTACTTGGGGTTTAATGCGCAGCAAACGCCCACTCATCTATTAGCTGAGGTGTCTAATACGCCATGGGACAAGCGTCATTACTACGGGTTTCTGTTAGAAGGAGAGAATACTGAGTTCTGTCGTGACAAGGACTTTCACGTATCACCTTTTAACCCTATTGACCAGCTGTACCGCTGGCAGGTTACGGTAAAAGGTACTAAAACGGATGAGCTGCCTAATACTGGCTTACAAGTGCGTATCGCTATCAATATCAGCGATGAGCGCGGTGAAGTTCTAAAAACTGGTATAAAGATATCAGGCGTACCGATGACAGAAGAGGCTGTTCGTCATAGCTTGCGAAAAAACCCTTTGATGAATATGACATCATTAACCCGTATTTATTGGCACGCGTTCAAGCTCTATGCGATAAAAAAAGTGCCATATATCAACTACGATGAAAAATTGGCCGACAGTCAACAGAAAAGCAGCCAGCAGTCTTGATCGCAAAAAGATGTCTTACAGTTACAGCAATTTTCAAATATCAACAATCCAAAAATTTTGTCAATGTAATACTAAAAATGAATCACTAAAAAACAAAGCATTTAAACAAGGATAAATACACGATGCCAGCACGACCGACCGATCGAGCACCAGTCACAAAACTAGAAAAATTAACTGCTCGTGTGAGCAAAGTGGTTAATGAAAGTGCTGTACTACAGCCAGTCAGCAATAGTGTGAATAACTTAGCGAGAAAGCTTATATTTCGTGCGTTACAGCATGTTCAGTTTGGTAGCCTCACGCTGATTGAAACGTTTGACGAGCAGGAACCTAAGACAAGAAGTTTTGGTAAAGTAGCTACTAACGATGCTAGTAGCTCGGCGGTTGGTCGCCATTCGCTACATGTGACGCTACAGATTCATGATAGCGCTGTCTATCGTCAGCTATTACTTGGTGGCTCTATCGCGCTAGCAGACAGTTATATCAATGGTGAATGGGATACGGATGATCTAACAGGTTTGATTCGTTTGGCGGCTCGTAACTTAGCAGTGCTCAATAAACTAGAAAATCGTTTTGCTGGTATTAGTAAAGCATTTGAAAAAGCGAAGCATCAGCTTCGTAGCAATGACAAATCTGGCTCCAAATCCAATATCCTAGCGCATTATGATTTGGGTAATGACATGTATGAGCGGTTTTTGGACGATACGATGATGTATTCATCAGCAGTCTATCCTACGCCTGACGTGACGCTTAGCGATGCTCAGCAGCACAAACTGTCGCTTATATGCCAACGTTTACAGCTTAGTGCTGATGATAATGTGATCGAAATTGGTACAGGGTGGGGCGGTTTTGCTATCTTTGCAGCCAAGCATTACGGCTGCCATGTGACCACCACGACTATCTCTGATGCCCAGTATGATGAAGCGAAGCGACGAGTCGAGGCAGCAGGTCTGTCTGACAAAATCACGCTACTCAAGCAAGATTACCGCGAGTTGACAGGTCAATATGACAAGCTAGTCAGTATCGAGATGATTGAAGCGGTGGGGCATGAGTATCTACCGACTTTCTTTGCTAAGTGTAATAGCTTACTCAAGCCAACAGGTCTTATGGTATTACAGGCTATCACCTTTAACGATCAGAATTATCAAGACTATATCGATTCAGTCGATTTTATCCAAACGCACATCTTCCCAGGTGGTTGCCTGCTTTCAAACCAAGAGCTGACGACCCAATTCACTGAGCAAACCGATATGGTCGTCAAACAATTGCATGATTATGGTTTTGATTATGCGTATACGCTGCGTGACTGGCGTGCTGCGTTTATGGCCCAGTGTGCAGAGATTCAAGCGCTTGGCTATGACGATGCCTTTATCCGCCTATGGGAGTTTTACTTTTGCTATTGCGAAGGTGGGTTTTTGGAGCGCACGATCGGTGTGGTACAAGTTACAGCGGTGAAGCCTAACAACATTGATACGCTACATTTTTCTGATCTGCCATCTGCCGTCTTAAATCATAAAACGGTTTTGAACGATGAGACATTTAGTGAAGAAGATAGAACAGACACCGCTTCAGTATAAGTCTAATCATATAGATATGGTTTGTTCATAACATTCAAAGGGTCTTATACTGCATCTACAGTTTGAGACCCGTATGTTGAGAAGTTATACATTGAAAAGTTCTAAACCGAAAGGCTCTACGATGCTTGCAGGGCACGCTTATCACGTAGACCTGAATAGCGTGTGACCGCTAATGCCATTAAAGAGATAACAGCACCGATCCAAGCCGTGTCTTGCAATGACATATTTTCAACCACGCTACCACCGATAATTGAGCCCAGTGCAATACCGATATTGAACGCAGCAATGTTCAATCCAGAAGCGACATCGACAGCGTTCGGCGTATATTTTTCAGCTTGCTTAACCACATAGATTTGTAGGCCTGGTACATTACCAAAGGCGAAAGCACCCCATACCAGAATAGTTAGCACTGCGGCAATCTTGGACTGCATAGTAAAGGTGAACAGTAAAAGAATGACACTTAAGGCGCTGAATATAATGCTAAGCGCACTAATAGGGCCGCGTTTATCTGCAAGTTTTCCGCCCCAGATATTACCGATAGCAACGGACACGCCATATACGAGCATGATGAGACCGATTGCTGATGGCGCAAATTTGGTCTGCTGCTCTAAGATAGGTGCTAGGTAGGTAAATGCCGTAAACGTACCGCCATAACCAAGGATCGTCATGAGATAAACCAGCAGTAACTGTGGTTTTACAATGACTTGTAATTGCTCTTTGAACGTTGCAGGGATAGATTTTTTTAGGTTTTTCGGTACCAATATGGCGCTACCAATTAAAGCAATTAAACCCAGTACTGAGACGACCAAAAACGTAGCGCGCCAACCGAAATGCTGTCCAATCCATGTACCTAAAGGTACGCCAGTGACGAGCGCTACAGTAAGCCCAGTAAACATAATGGCAATTGCGCTGGCTTCTTTCTCTTTACTAACAAGGCTAGTAGCAATCATGGAACCAATAGAGAAAAACACACCATGTGCCAGACCGGTCAAGATACGGGCAAGTATTAAGGTTTCATAACTGGGTGCTTGCCAAGCCAGCAAGTTGCCGATGACAAACAGACCCATTAGGCTCATCAGTACTATTTTACGATTCCAGCGACCAGTGAGTGCAGTAAGGATAGGGGCACCGATAGCGACACCAACGGCATATAGGCTTACGAGCAAACCTGCTGAAGGCAAGCTCACGCCTAGATCTGCGGCAATAGTTGGTACCAATCCAACAATGACAAATTCGGTTGTCCCAATTGCAAATGCGCTTAGAGTAAGCGCCCATAAAGCGAGTGGCATAACGACATCCTAATAATTAAATAATGCGCGTAGTTTGACCGATTTATAATTTGCAAAAAACAGCACAAATGACAAAATACCTTTGTCAATTTTGTAAAGGTCATCATGATGATGGGACATGCTAAAACAGAAGATATAGAGATATTTTTGACTGTAGTGGATACGGGCAGTTTTACTGGCGCTGCCAACTTGCTGAATCAGCAAGTCGCTAAAGTATCTCGTGCGGTGTCCAGACTCGAAGATACGCTGCAATGCACGCTATTGAATAGAACGACACGGCGCTTAGAGCTGACGGAGGAAGGGCATGTCTTTATTAGATATGCGCGTGAGAGTTTAAATACGTTATATACCGGTGAAGAGGCAATTAAGCTGTTAAAACAAGCGCCGAGTGGGCATCTACGAATTGACGCTGCGAGTCCGTTTGTATTGCATCAGCTGACGCCTTTGGTTGGTGAGTTTGTGCAGCAGTATCCGCATATTACGCTTGATTTGACCTCGCATGACAATATCATCGACTTGCTTGAGCACAAGACGGATCTGGCTATCAGAATTGGCGACTTAAAAGACTCAAATCTGCATGCACGTTTATTAGGTAAAAGTAAGCTGCGGCTAGTAGCCAGTCCTGAATACTTACACCAGCATAATGAAGTAGCTAATATTGATGATTTGAATATTGAGGATTTAAGCACTCATAAATTAATTGGCTTTAACGATGCATCAAAACTAAATAGTTGGCCATTAAAAACTCCAGTTAAACTGAATTTTCATATGACTGGCAGTAGCGGCGAGACCTTACGTCAGCTATGTTTGAATCACCAAGGGATTGCTTTACTGTCGCATTTTATGATTGGTGAAGACTTGGAATCTGGCAGATTGGTTGAAATATTGCCTGAGGCGATAGTCAGACCAAACAACCGTGAAGCCATACAGGCGGTATATTACAAAAACAGTGCCGTATCTTCGCGTATTCTGGCATTTTTAGACTTTGTCCAACCAAGACTAACACTATAAATTTTATCCGTTTTTATTCATTTTATAAGAGGTAATATCATGGGTTACGTTTTTATTTATCTCGCCGCTGTAGTTATCTTTTTGGGTGTCGATGCTGTCTGGCTGACGACCATGAAAGGCGCCTTTTATGAGTCGCGTATTGGGCATCTATTGGCTGATGAACCGAACATGATGGCCGCTGGCGTGTTTTATATGTTTTATATATTGGCACTTTGTATTTTGGTTCTGTATCCGCAAATCAAAGCTGGCGCATCCGTTGGTCATATCTTCTTGCTTGGTGGTCTGATTGGCTTGATGGCTTACGGGACATATGACTTTACCAATTTGGCACTGTATAAAGGCTTTACGCTAGATACAGCGTTGGTTGACTTTGTATGGGGTGGTATTTTGACCGGTTCAGTGAGTGCGATAGTGGCATGGCTTGCGTATCGCTTTCATTGGTTGGCCTAAAGCTTATTATTTTGGCTTATCTAGGGCGTGTCCTCATTTTAAAAATGGTGATAAAAATGAGATAAATCGCAGTCAAACAAGGAAAATAGCGCAGATAATATCGAGATATTAGTCAGCTATTTGACGCCATTTGGCAAGATTTAGCCATTTTTAACCCATTTAGATGACTATCGATTGAATTGAAGACACGCCCTAACGCTGTTTAAATAGCCCTGATTTACACAATTTAGACTGTCCAATGACAGAGGTCTGTTTGTGCTATACGGCGACCTGCTGTATAAATGGTAGACATAATAAATAAGTGTTAACCCATTAAGGAATATTATGCCGCAATACAATACCAGCTCCACTGCCAAAAAAGCCCCATTAAACCATGAGCTATACATGTCAGTACTTATGACGCCTGATATGGCGAATTTCATTGGCAATGTGCATGGTGGGGATTTGCTCAAGATGCTTGATCAGGTCGCTTATGCCTGTGCCAGTCGCTATAGTGGTAACTATGTGGTGACACTGTCTGTCGATCAGGTGATGTTCCGTGAGCCGATATATGTGGGCGAGCTGGTTACTTTTGCAGCCAGTGTCAATTATGTTGGTAACACCTCAATGGAAGTAGGTATCCGCGTCGAAGCAGAAGATGTGCGTGGTCGTACTGTTCGTCATACCAATAGCTGTTACTTTACGATGGTGGCTATCGATGACAATGGTAAACCGACATCCGCACCGCCACTCGATATCAAAAATAAGATGCAGCAATGTCGAGCGGATGCAGCAAAAGAACGAAAGAAACTGCGTATGGAGAGCTCACATCGTCCTAGTTGCGACTTTGAAGAAATTAATAAACAGTTTAGCGAACACGAAGAAAATGCTGAGGTAGAAAAGTAGCCCGAGTTATTTAGAGCTATCTAAAATTGTATATTGTATAAAGTTGTCCAGTTTTATTGAATTAATAATTCATACAACGACTCACTAAAAAGACACTGTTATTGTAGAGCGCTTATTTTAAGCTGATGTATGTTTCAAGCCATTTATCTACGGCGAAAAATTCTACTATCAATACGTTATTTCAGTGAGTCTAGCATGAGTCTAAAGCCATCTATTGCTAATCCGCAGCGCCATTTACCAGCCTCTCCTAAAGCGCAAACACCTCGTGCACGTGGGGCGGGCAATCCTAAAATTCCAAATGACCCTGAATTAAAACATACCCTTAACCAAAGCCCTGAAACCAACGATGAGCATTCAGGCTCACTCATTACCGTGTTGATTGCGGTCGGGGCCAATCTGGTTATCGCAATCGCAAAAACAGTTGCCGCCTTTATGACAGGCTCAGCCTCCATGATTGCAGAGGCAGCTCACTCATGGGCGGATGCTGGCAATGGTACATTGCTCATCGTCGCAGAAAAAAAATCCATCAAACCTGCTGATAAAAGCCATCCGTTAGGCTACGGCAAAGAATCTTATGTTTGGTCGATGATTGCTGCTTTTGGTGTGTTTACGGCAGGCTCGATTGTCTCTATCTATACGGGTATTAAGGAATGGAACGCTACTGAGTCTGAGACTAACTATACAATTGGCTTTATCGTATTGGCAGTGGCGTTTGTGCTTGAAGGAATCTCATTGGTTCAGGCTTACAGACAAAGCAAAAAGCATGGTGAAGCACTTGATATCAGTGCACTTGGCTATGTCGTAGATACCTCTAACCCAACGTTGCGCGGTGTATTCTTTGAAGATTTAGCAGCGGTTGTCGGTTTGGTGATTGCCGCTGCTGCTATGGGGATGCACGCTTATACCGGTGAACCATATTGGGATGCATTAGGGTCTATTATCGTTGGTCTACTATTGGGTGTCGTCGCCATATTCTTAATCAGTCGTAATCGAGATTTCTTAGTCGGACATAGAGTCACTGACCGTATGCACGAATATGTTTTAAGCGAGCTGCTAAATCATCCAGATATCGATAGTGTGTCCTATCTGCACCTAGAGTGGGTCGGCCCAAAAAAGATATTTATGGTGGCGGCAGTAGATATCGCCGGCAATCAAAAAGAAGAGCATATCGCTCAGAAGTTTGAAGAGATTGAAAATCTGTTTAGAGGTAACCCAGTCTTTCAAGAGGCTATCTTGACACTGTCTGAACCTAACGCTGAGCTCCTAAGTTTAGAGAATATTTGATATAAAGGTTTAATAGATTAAGTAGGTGGTAGAGGAATCATATTGAATGCTTTTAAGTATTCTTTTTAAATTAACAAAACGCTAAACACAAAAAAGCCGTCAATCATGACGGCTTTTTTTATAACTTTATAACTTTATAACTCTAGTACTTAGTGACTAGTCAAATTGAATGCTATTATTTCTTTGGTGCGTTTGCACCGATGAACCATGCGTCTTTATCAACGATACGGCTAGCTTCTGTAAATAAGTCAGCGGTGTCTTCATCACCTGCATCGCCAGCAGTAGCAATTGCTTCACGCAATGTCTCGGCTACTTTCTTGTAGCGGCTTGTTAGCTCACGAACATGCTGATCTACCTCAGTGATGTCGGTTGGGTAGTCATCTAGGATAGACTCTTTTACTACTCGACTTGCTAAACCGTTTGGTTGGCCACCTAGGATTACAATGCGCTCTGCGATAGTATCTGATACTTCGAGGATACGATCTGATGTCTCATCTAATAATTGATGCACACCGATAAAGCCAGTGCCTTGTAGATTCCAATGGCACTGTTTGCCATCTAAGGTTAAATCAATAACGTTTGCTAGGTTAGCGTTTAACAAATTAATCATTTTTTTCGCAGTTTCGTCTGAAATACCACTTGCGTAACGTTCTCTCATATTTTACTCCGTCATTTATTTAAAATTATTATATTGAATGAAAGTTCAATGTATTTTTATTGGTCTTCTATTCGATGACAATCAAGTTAAAGCTAATGATACGAATTGCTATAAAGCTATTTATTCACTAGTACTGCTCACTAATACTCAAAAGTCATCAACTTATTAATTCAAGAACGATAATAGCAGCTTAACTCAGTGTTGGAACCCTTGAGTGTTAGGCTTTGTTGAGTGGTCGTGTAACGAGTCTGTTAACCGTGAAAAGCTTTGTAAATTTATCGAATACTGTGTGCGTTTTTTATAACGATGTAAGTTTTATCCGCTACTATTAAGCCTTAACTTTTAATAAATCTTACCTTTATACACTCATATTTTTGGGCAGCGAGACAGTGTTTTAACTATAGGATGAGACTCCTTATTCTCCTTTAAAAACCGCTGCTCAGACCCCATATTGTTATAAACCTTAAGAAGAAGAAAACCATTATGCGAATGCCTGAACCGCGCTCATCGCGTCAGTTAAATCAATTGGCCACTCAGCTCCAAGGCGAAGCTGAAATTAGTGGTGTTAATGCGTCAGGGACGCAAATATCAAGTCGTGCCTTTGAGATGGTGACTGACTTTGAGCCAGCAGGCGACCAGCCGCAAGCCATCAAAAAGCTAGTTAACGGTATCAATTCGGACATGGACGAGCAGTTGCTACTAGGTGTGACTGGCTCTGGTAAGACCTATACCATGGCGAAGGTCATCGCTGAAACTCAGCGTCCGACCATTATCATGGCGCACAACAAAACGTTAGCGGCTCAGCTATATGGTGAGTTCAAATCGTTCTTTCCTAATAATGCGGTCGAATATTTTGTCAGCTATTATGATTATTATCAGCCAGAAGCGTATGTCGCTGCTAGTGATACCTTTATCGAAAAAGACAGCGCCATCAATGATCATATTGATCAGATGCGCCTGTCAGCCACGCGTGCTTTGCTAGAACGCCGTGATGCGATTATCGTCGCTTCGGTATCATGCATTTATGGTCTGGGTGATCCAGAGAGCTATCTAAAAATGCTATTGCATGTCGTTGTAGGCGATAACATCGATCGTACAGCGACTATCAAGCGTTTGGTTGAGATGCAGTACACACGTAACGAGCTAGATTTTGGCCGTGGTACGTATCGCTTGCGTGGAGAGCTATTAGATATCTATCCTGCTGAGTCTGAGCAGCTAGCCGTACGTGTGCATTTATTCGATAACGAAGTTGAAAAGATTACGTGGTTTGATCCTTTAACGGGTAAGACGGTACGCAGTGTGCCACGTATTACCATTTATCCAAAGTCGCACTATGTGACGCCGCGTAATAAGTTAGAAGCTGCCAGCCATACGATTCGTGCTGAGTTAGAGCCGCGTTTAGAATACTTCCGTGACAACAATAAGTTGATTGAAGCACAGCGTCTCAAAGAGCGTACTCAATATGACTTGGAGATGATTCAGCAGCTTGGCTACTGTAACGGTATCGAAAACTATTCGCAGCATCTCTCTGGGCGTCCATCAGGGGAAGCGCCGCCGACGTTGTTTGATTATATTCCAGAAGATGCCTTGTTGTTCCTTGATGAGTCACATGTGACGGTTTCGCAGATTGGTGCGATGTATAAAGGCGATAGATCGCGTAAAGAAAACTTGGTCAATTATGGTTTTAGATTACCCAGTGCGATGAATAACCGCCCGATGAAGTTTGAAGAGTGGGAGCGCATTAAGCCCAAAACCATTTATGTCAGTGCCACGCCAGCATTGTATGAGCTTGAGCACAGCGAGCAAGTCGTAGAGCAGGTCGTCCGTCCGACGGGTCTGATTGACCCTGAGATTGAGATACGTCCTGTCTTGACACAAGTTGATGATGTGCTATCAGAGATTACCAAACGCCGTGAAAAGGACGAGCGTGTACTGATTACCACATTGACCAAGCGTATGTCAGAAGATTTGACCAGTTACCTCAAAGAGTATGATGTAAAGGTCGCTTATCTACATTCGGACATTGATACTGTCGAGCGTATGCAGATTATCCATGAGCTCCGTACTGGCGTGCATGATGTGCTGGTCGGTATCAACTTATTACGCGAGGGCTTGGACATGCCTGAGGTATCTTTGGTAGCGATATTTGATGCTGATAAAGAAGGCTTCTTGCGTTCAGAGCGTTCGCTTATTCAGACGATTGGTCGTGCAGCGCGTCACTTAAACGGTAAAGCCATTCTCTATGCTGATCGTATTACACCAAGTATGCAAAAGGCGATAGATGAGACGGATCGTCGCCGTGATAAGCAGATTGCCTTTAACCTTGAGCATAATATCACGCCAAAAGGTGCTCGCCGTAGTATCACGGATAAGATTGATACTGGTGAAAGTTTGGATGCCAATGACAATCAAGCTATCCCAGTTAAGAGTAACTTGCCAGATGTCGATATCAATATCTTGCGTAGCCCCGATCTGCTTGCCAAAGAAATCAAACGATTAGAGAAGCAAATGCAGCAAATGTCGCGTGATTTGAAGTTTGAAGAAGCAGCAAAAACGCGTGATAAAGTGCTGGAGCTAAAAGCACATTTAATCTGATAACTTGGGTCGAATATTGAAGCTAAAAAGAGGCTAAACAATAGCGAAGGTGAGGTGCTTGTTGAGTACCTCACTTTTTTATGGTTTATTCAATATCGGAACGTACAGAATACTTGTAATACAACGCATTGCCACTTACCATATCCGCATAAATCTCACCATCCATATAACATTTCAAAAATTTAGGTCATAAGCGAATAAGCCGAGTACGTGTAATGTTCTTAGTAGGCTAGGCTTACTGTTTTTATAGATCACATTATAAACATAGACTGAATTTTTGGAATGGACATAATCTAGGCGTATTATTCATTGTGCTTACCAACAACTTAATAGAATTAAACTCTAACGAAAATTCACTCGGCATGTCAGATGCTGCCAAACAAGCCGTTATCGACTCTTTAGACATCAGCTTTCGCTATCCCGATGACCAACGTGCGGCGCTGATTACCAAAGTTGCTGAGATAAACGGTGTGACAGAGAGTCAAATCTCACTGGGCAGTGGCTCTAGTGAAAATATTCGTACTGTCGTCCAAATGCTACAAAATCAAGCATTAGTAGAAGGCAAAAAATTCCAAGTTATCGTGCCGCATCCAACCTTTGCCTATGCTGAGTTATATGCGACATCTATCGATGTACCTGTGGTAAAAGTACCGCTGATGACTGAAAACTACGCCTTTGACTTGCAAAGCATGCAAAAAGTCGCTGATGACTTTGACGGTATTAGCTTGTTTTATCTGTGCAATCCAAACAACCCAACGTCGACTATTACTGACACAGTAAAGCTCAAAGAATGGGTAGGGCGTGCACCAAGTAACCATTACTTTTTATTAGATGAAGCTTATTCAGAGTATGTGACTGATCCAAGTTTTGAGAGTGGTGTTGCATGGATACGAGAGGAGTACTCTGAAAATATCGTTGTGGTGCGTACCTTTTCAAAACTATGTGCACTCGCTGGCATGCGTGTCGGCTATGCAGTTGCTAGCCCGCAAATGATAGCCAAACTAGAGGCTTTTATCTCGATTGATAATACTAACTTATCAGGCGCTGTAGCTGCATTAGCAACTCTAGATGATGAAGATTTTCTAGCATTGAGCTTACGTACAGCCAATCAATCACGTCAACTGGTTGAGCAAACATTAGATGAGCTTGGTTTACGCTATTTGCCATCACAAGCAAGCTTTATATTTCATGAGATACAAGGCGATGTGCAAACCTATATCGACAGAATGCGTGAGCATGGTATTGCTGTCGGGCGTGAGTTTGCGCCAATCAGTGGCTTTAATCGCTTAACACTTGGCAGACCTGATGAGATGGCAGTATTTGTAGAGGTACTCAAATCATTTCGTGAGAAGGGCTGGGTCTAACTCAGTTAGTCAATGGAGTTCGATAATAAAAAAGGGAAGTTGCTTATTGGTCGCTTCTTTTTTTGTTGAGTCTATTTTTCTGGTTCTGTTTCGTTGGGTCTATATCCCATTCAAAGTCAATCGCACATTTTTACCAACATCAAACGCAGTTTTACATATCGCACCTTAAATAATCTAGCACTATCTTATACGATAACTGAGTAAAGCATGACCCGTTAATCACGCAGATGAATACTGGGTAACAGTCACAGTGCTCGGCATGCTCACGTATCTTATAATTATAAAGTTAGGGATGTACCTATGTTCGATATCAAATCATTTTTTAAACGAGAAGTAGAAAAAAAGCTTATCAATGTAGATGACTATATTTTTATGCCAGAACGCGTAGAGATGGAAATTGAAGGCGGACTATTAAATTGTGTGTTGAATAGTGATGGTCGCGTAGATATTTTTTATAGTAAAGACGGTGTCACTGAAGTGGGTTCAGCGTCGCGCAAGCACCCATTTACAGCATTTGAAAAAGAGCTATATCATGGTATTTATGATGACGTGATTAATGATTTAATTAAGGAAGTAGATAAAATTATTGATAGCACCTCGAAGTATTTCCGTCGTAGCCAATCGTTACCTTTTACTGCTTCTATAACGTCTCAACCAGCTGACACAAATAAATTTTAGGCTAATTAATTGAACTAATCTATTAGCAATAAAAAGGGTGCATTATGTATAACGCACCCTCTTTATTATTTTTTATTCTAATAAATAACTTAATTGTTCTATTGAACAAAGCTTGTATAGCAGCTCTGTAGAGATTTGGCGACGACTTGTGCGACTAACTGAGTACGGTACTGAGAGTCAATCGCGGCATTGCCCAGCTCAACAATCGTCACTTGCTGTGGCGCTTGCTCACTCACACAGCCACAAACATTGGTTTTAACAGATTCTTGCTGTGCTTCTGTCATGGCGACGCTTGCAACACGCCATGCGTTTTGTTTTTCAATTTGGCTACGGCATTGGTTGTCGATCGCAGCTCTAAAAACATTCATGCCGATCTCGTTTGCGGTACCGATTGCTGTACCTGTACCGTTGTTTGTAGTACCTGTTGAGGTACATCCCGCCAAGGCAAAAGTCGCTAGCATCATCGTTGAAGCCAAGATTTTTTTCATAAGTTAGTCCTTTAAGGTGTCTGTCATAAATAAAGCTGTATATTATCAGTAAAACCTAGCAATGACATCATTAACCACAGGCGCATTTTATTTTAGAACTCTATAACCTATATGTATTAACCACAAAAAAGCCAGCTAAGTAATCACTTAACTGGCTTGATATAGACTAAGCTATTCGGCTTATTTATACATTTTTGCCGTGTTCTTTTTGCTGAATATCTTTCGCCAATTTATAGCATTCGTTGATATGGTCATTAGCGATTTTCTTAAAAATCGTATAGCCCATAGTCGCAGCAACCAATTGACCGCCAAGTGGGATAAACTTAGTCACTTGTTTGGCAGCGATACGACCACCGAAACCTTGAATGGTTTTCTTAACGATACCGCGTGTTGCCATGAGTCCAGCGAAATCTACAGTACGATCTTTTACTGCGCTCCAATGCACTTCGCGAGATTCCAAGTTAATGGCTGATTGACGGTCTTCAATGAGACCAAAACGCTCACTAATCTCTGGAATCAACTGCGTCAACATCCCCGCGTCAACTGCCACATCAAAAAATGGTACTGGCACAACCGCTACACCAGCAGAAACTCTAGCGCGTCTTTTTACCATTCCCTGACATTCTTTTTTAACCTTCTCAAGGTCTAGGTTAGGGTCGATCGTATTTGGAAGTTTTTCAGCAAGTGGCGTGGTTTTCATAAAGTGTCCTTATAAATAATTAAAATATAAATGATAAAAAGTTCAATAGATAACAAATCCTTCAGTTGCTTACTATTTTATGGATTTATGCGTGGCTTACAATCATTGCTTTGTAGCAAAATGAATGAAATTACTCACACTGTGCACCTTTTTTGTAAGTGATTAAATGAAGGTGGTTTATATAAGCTATAAAAATGGCAGTCTCAATTATCACTAATATATGGGCATTATTCATCAAGTTGTACAATGCCTAATGATATACAGAGGTAGTATAAATTGTCATTGTGACCCTCTACTAAAGCCAGTAGAATACGCTCATGCTAAATTTAACCCCCCGTTATACCAGCACTCGCATCGACGAGTTGCCCACCGCGCTGCAACCATTTGCCGCTCAATCATTCACGCTTGCCCGTCTGTATGCAGGGCGAGGTATCACTGCGCCTGATGAGCTGGAGACTAGCTTAGCAGGTCTATTGCCTGCTGAGGCCTTGCACGGTGTCACAGAAGCCGTGCGCTTATTAGATGTGGCCATTGATGAGCGTCAGCGTATCTTGATCGTTGGTGATTTTGACTGTGATGGTGCCACCAGTACAGCCTTAATGATGCGCGCGCTCACAAAGATGGGTGCGGTCGTTGATTTCCTAGTACCAGATCGTTTTAAGTACGGTTATGGCCTGACGCCAGAGATTGTCGAGTTAGGTATTGAGACTTTTCAGCCAGATATGATAGTGACGGTTGATAATGGTATCTCAAGTCACGAAGGGGTGGCACGCGCCCAAGCTGATGGTATCACGGTGATTATCACCGACCATCATCTCACGACCAAAGAGACGCCACCTGCGGAAGCGGTGGTCAATCCCAACCAGCTAGGTTGTGACTTTGCTAGTAAGGCATTGGTCGGAGTTGGAGTCGCATTTTATGTGCTCGGACGCTTAGCAAAGCTACGCCGCGAAGCTGGCAAGTCTACGGTACAGGTGAGCCAATATTTAGATTTGGTCGCACTTGGGACGATTGCAGATGTTGGGGTACTGGATAAAAACAACCGTATCTTGGTACATCACGGATTGTCAGCTATTCGTCAAGGCCGCTGCTGTATGGGGATATTGGCATTGCTTGAGCAAGCGGGCCGCGATCCCAAGCAGCTTCATGCTCAGGATTTTGGTTTTGTATTAGGCCCACGTATCAATGCAGCTGGGCGCATGGACAATATGCGCATTGGTATCGAATGCTTATTAACCGAAGACTGGAGCACCGCACAACGTTTGGCACAAGAGCTTGAGCAGTTGAACCGTACGCGTCGTCATGTAGAGGGTGAGATGCGTGCGCAAGCTGATAGTATCGTACAAGCACTGGCTAATGAAGATAATAGCGATGAGAGTGTGAGTAGTGATAGCGATAACAATGTGAGTAGCAATGACACAATTACTCAAGCTGTTTCTACTGCTAAAGCAAACAATACAGGCGCTCGTAGTATTATTCTATACCAAGATGACTGGCATCAAGGAGTCATTGGCATTGTCGCTGGTCGCTTAAAAGAAAGCCATTATTTACCCAGCATCGTTTTTGCACCAGCAGACACTGAACAAACAGATGAAGATAGCGCCATTAAAGGTTCTGCACGTTCTATCGCTGGCGTACATATTCGTGATGCAATTGAACAAGTTGCTGAGCGTTATCCAGACTTAATCAGTCACTTCGGCGGGCATGCGATGGCAGCAGGCTTAACACTCAAGCGCCGTAACTTTGAGGCATTTGTCACCGCTTTTAATGAAGTGATGGCTCAGATGGATGATGAGGTATTTGCAGAGCAAAAATTCACCGATGGACCTTTGCAAGCAAGCGATTTTAGCTTATGGTTTGCTGAGCATTTAGCCGATGCCAGTATCTGGGGTCATGGGTTTGCACCCCCAATATTTGATGGTGTGTTTGAGGTACTGAGCTTTAAGATTTTAAAAGACAAACATCTTAAGTTATCGCTGCGTTATCCAGACGTTCAATATCCGATAGAGGCAATTTGCTTTAACTTCGATAATGAGGCGTGGGATTACCGTGCTAAGCAAGTCCATTTGTTATTTCAGCTAGACATCAATGAATGGAATGGCAAACAAAGCTTACAGCTGATGGTCAAAGATTTGGCTGTGGTAGAGCAGGGGTAAAATGACAATGTTAAATCAATAATACCAACGCGCTCAAATATGGACGCGTTGGCATTATTGACGCTCAATTAGTTTAGGGCGTGTTTTCAATTCACCCGATAGTCATCTAAATGGGCTAAAAATGGCTAAATCTTGCCAAACATCGTCAAATAGCTGGTTGATATCCCGATATTATCTGCGCTATTTTTCTTGTTTGATGGCAATTTATCTCATTTCTATCACTGTCTTTGAAATGAAGACACGCCCTAGTATCAGTATTTCCACTCTAATGTGGGGAACTGCCAATCGTAACGAATAGCTAGCATCCGCAAAGTAAAAATCGTACTCATCGTAGAGATGTCAGCTACCCAATCTGTCACGCCTAAATTCTTTAGAGCAAAGTACAGAACCCCACCTGTCAACGCTGCGGTGATATAAATCTCTTGCTGTAGTACCAATGGAATCTCATTGCAAATCATATCGCGAATGATGCCACCAACCACGATGGTAATCACACCTAACAATAGTGCTACAGGCACATTGGCACCCATACTATCAGCGACTTTGATACCGATCAGCGTAAATGCTGACAAGCCAATGGTGTCAGATAGTTTGAGGAATTTATCCACTCGTCTGGAGTTTGGATGAAAAAATATCTGCATCGCTAGCGATGAAATCGTAATGAGGGTCAGATAGCTCATATCTACCATCCAAAATAACGGATGGCGATCCAGAATGACATCACGTACCGTACCGCCACCGATAGCAGTGACAATAGACACGAGCAGACAGCCGAAGACGTCAAAGTTTTTGTGCTTGGCAAGTATCGTGCCTGAGACGCTACAGGCGATGATGCCAATCATATCAAAGAAATATATCAAAGAGCGCGGGTCAAAAGTAGTGATCAGTACGGTAGGGTCCAATACGATAGCCAACATGGGCAGTTCTCACTATTTTCAATTATTGTCAGTCAAACAAAGGCTATCTAAGTAGAGTTTTGCTCAATTAATCAGTTTACGAGTCGAATAGAAGGCAGATGCCAGTCGAATCTGAGCGCGAGCATACGAACTGCAAAGATCACAAACAGCATAATAAATTCGTTGAGACTGGCACCGACTCCGAAATACTGTAAGCATAAATAAGTCACAGACCCTGCGATACTGGCAGTAATATAAATCTCACGCTGTAGTACTAGCGGAATCTCATTACAAATGATATCACGTAGCAAACCACCGATAATGGCAGTCCAGACGCCCATCATAATAGCAATGAGGGGAGACATGTCTAGGGTTAAGGCCACCTTAAAACCAATGACACTAAAAGCGGCCAAACCAATGGCATCAAAGAGCTTTAACGCATTATCAATCTTATGATAAAGATGAAAGAAGATTTGTAAAATAAGAGAGGTCACCGTGATAACGATCACGTAATTAAGATCAGTCATCCAAAATAGAGGATGACGGTCGAGAGCCATATCACGCAATGTTCCACCGCCGATGGCATTGACCATCGCCACTAGAATACACCCAGCGATATCAAAGCCTTTATGCTGCGCAAGCAAAGTCCCTGCAATCGCGCAGGCAACAATGCCAACCATGTCCAATAAATATAATAGAATATCAGGAAAAATCAAAGCATTACCCATGGTTATATTGCCAAATCGAGATCATCAAAGTGATAGGTGTTTTTTAGGTGGCTATTCAATGCATAAATTTGACGAAAGAGGTGTAGTGTTACAGTGCCATTTAGCCATCTTTTGCAAATAATATCAGTCCTACAATAATCAGCCCTATACCGACCAGTCCCATCGCCGAAGGTATGGCGTTATCTAACAATAATATACCCCCAATTAAAGCAAAGATAACTTCACTGGCTTGGGTTGAGTCGACGCCTGCAACCTCGCTTGAAGTAACAGCTTGCTCGCGCGCATACAAAAATATAGTGGTCGCTGCCACGCCTGCTAATAGGGCAACGAGCAACGTATTGATTATTTGTGAGGGGTGGGGCTGGTCAGGGCGCACTATAATGCCCAAAAACAGCCAAAATGGCAAACACCCGAGAGTCATTAGCCACACTTTGTTAAAGGCATTTTGCAGTAGTGTGGTTTCGATAGAAGGAATGCGAGCAATTAAGTTTTGTAGGGATGAGGTTGCCGCAGTGTTGTTACTTTGAAGTACGCTATCGAGATCGGTAGTATCATATGTCGTAGTTGGTAAATCATAAGCTTCGGATATGAGCGGTTCACTCTGATCGTTAATATCAATACCAATACCAACACTAGTGCTAGCTCGTTGAGCGTTCAACTCTGCGGCCTTCTGTAGTTCAGTATTGCGCTTGCGGGCATTGTGAGAAGCCTGCCAAACCAGCTGGTTACCAATTGGGTAACTAAAAGCGGCGATAAGAGCAGGTAGCGCACCGTACAGCAGCATGTCAGACATGGGGACGGTGTCAGTTATAGAAGCAGCATGCAGACCTTCGCTGATATTGACGAGCGCCACACCGATAAAGACAATGACAGCATATACGATAAATTTTTTATCAAAACGTTGACCAAATGCCAATAGCACAAGCAGACTGGTGACGACGGTAAACATAAAGGTAGCCGCTACCACCCATCCCGCAACATGATCTGCGGCATAGCAAATACCGGTGTAAAACAGTCCAAACCCAATACTGCCAGTAATGCACCAAAAGCTCCAATGCTGTAGAAAAATCCTCATTAGCGCTTTAATACGACCAAAGCCATGTTGCATCGCAATAATGGCAGTAATAATCAACAGCATAAAGACATAGCGTAGACTCGCTGACCAAAACCAATGTCCACCTGCGCTACTCATAAGCTCATTTAAGATAAATGTTGAGCTAAAAAACGCACCTGCTAGCAAGCCCAATAAAATGAGTTTGATCATACCGTTACCTTATCCAGGGCGCTCTACGTATTCACACTTTCTGTTTGTTACTTGCTGATAGTTACTTGCCTTTGGCATCTGCCCAAATGATCTTATGCAATTGTAGCTGAAAGCGAACTGGCAAGGCATCAGCCAACATCCATTCTGCTAGCTCGCGCGCCAATACAGGTACTTCAGGGCTAAGCTGTTCATCGACATCATCTGCGACATTAAACATCGGAGAGAACCACACCGTACCGACCAATTCGTTTAGCTTATACTCGGTCAATTTAGCTTTTGCCCAATCGTAATCTGTACGATTCATAATGACAAACTTGATTTGATCGTGCTGAGTGAGATGGTCGAGGTTTGACCATAGATTTTTATCGACCTCACCTGAGCTTGGCGTTTTGAGATCCATTACCTTACTGACTGCTGCTGGCACGTTTTCTACCGTGAGCGCGCCTGCGGTCTCAAGGGATATCTCATACCCATCGCTCAGCAAACGTTTCATCAATTCAATGGCATTTGGCTGTGCTAATGGTTCACCGCCCGTCAGACAGATGCGCTTGCACGGATAACCCTTGATGGTTTCTATGATGGTTTCTAATGATTGACGTTCGCCGCCAGTAAAAGCATATTCAGTATCACAATAGACGCAGCGCAGCGGACAGCCCGTTAGACGCACAAATATCGTCGGCAAGCCTGAGGTGATTGCCTCACCTTGTAGGGAATAAAAAATCTCAGTCAGACGCAACCCTGCTTCAGGGTCAGTGACAGGGATAGCGGCGGTGCGTAATGATGATTCACTCATAATATTTCAAATACAGTTAAAGGTCGATAAGGCGATGAAGCGCTTATCAATCGTAATAAAAAGGCAGGGAATGGTACGAATGATTTTGTGTTTGTATAAAGACAAACTAAAAGAGGATTATAACGTAACGCGTTATATTAAGCTGCAAAAAAGATGCTGGAGTCATCCTCCAGCATCTTCATATAAAACAATATTCTTCAATAAACAAGGGTACGTGCCAAATATTTAGGCTAAGCGTAATAGCTCGTTTACTGATGTTTTTGCACGAGTTTGCGCGTCAACTTTTTTCACGATGATAGCAGCATACAAGCTGTGCGTGCCATCTTCTGACGGTAAGCTACCTGGTACAACAACAGAACCTGCTGGTACACGGCCACGATGAATCTCGCCAGTCTCGCGATCATAGATGCGCGTCGATTGACCGATGTAGACACCCATAGAGATGACAGCGCCTTCTTCAACGATAACGCCTTCGACGATTTCAGAGCGCGCACCGATGAAGCAGTTGTCTTCAATGATAGTAGGGTTTGCTTGCAATGGCTCTAATACACCACCGATGCCAACGCCGCCTGATAAATGCACGTTTTTACCGATTTGAGCACATGAACCAACAGTCGCCCATGTATCAACCATTGCGCCTTGATCGACATAGGCGCCGATGTTGACGTATGACGGCATCAATACTGCGCCTGCTGCGATGAATGAACCTCTACGAGCAACAGCTGGTGGTACAACGCGTACGCCTGCTTCTTTAAACTGTGCTTCAGTCCAGTTAGCAAATTTAGTCGGTACTTTGTCATAGAACTGTACGTGTTCGCCAGCAGCTTGGACGTAGTTGTCGTTTAGACGGAAAGACAATAGTACGGCTTTTTTGGCCCACTGATTGACAACCCATTCGCCATCTTTCTTTTCTGCTACGCGCAGGCTACCGTTATCTAGTTGCTCAAGTACTTGGTTGATAGCATCGCGCACGTCTTGTGGCATATTGGCTGGGCTGTATTCGTTGCGATTTTCAAATGCTTGTTCGATGGTTTGTTGTAATGACATAAAGGTTCCTAAAATGAATGAAAGGGAGGGTGATCTTAATGTTATGGTTAAAGACTTATATGACCCAGCCTAAAGAAAATTCAAAGTATGGCTTGGTCCAAAAACTTGCTTGCCGTATTGTCGCTAATTTGACCGCTTTTAGCAAACGCGTTGAGGGTCTTATTGTGACAATATTGAATGAGTTGTTTTCAGATACTCCCTCAAAACAACTCATTTATCATAATTTAATTGTCTGCCGTGTTGGTCTCTATCCACTCTAAAATATCTTGATAAACGGTCTGTTTATCCTTTTCGTGCAGCACTTCATGGCGCATATTAGGATACAGCTGAATATCGACATGACTGAAATGACGTTTGTCCAGACGCGTGACAACCCTACGTATACCGCGACCCATTTCACCAATCGGATCATCTTCACCGCTAATAAACAGCATCGGGAAGTTTTTGGCGATAGTGGTAGCCCAATTTTTATTCAGCCCAGTATCCATGAGCGTAAACAATGTCATAAAGCCATTATTGGTAAAGTCAAAACCAGTCTTAGGATCGGCTTCATAGGCTTCAATGTTTGCAGTATTTTCACTCAGCCAGGCAAACTGTGAGGACGAATTGCTATCAGATAGTTGGCTGTTCAGGACTTTATTCATTACCTTGGCAAAAACTGTATTCGGTTGTCTTGGGGCGACTCTGGCCAGTAGCTTGTTAATAGGTAGTAAAACCTTGGCCAGTGGGTTAGCGTCTGCGGAACCCATTAGGATGGCGCCTGTGAAATTATGCGCATGATGCTTGAGTACATTGCGCACGATAAACGACCCCATCGAGTGACCCATCACAAAATGCGGGACGTCTGGATGACGGTCTTTTAGGCTATCGGCCATGACTATCACGTCTTTCAAAAGCGACTGTACCGGATGCTCTTCACCAAAAAACCCAAGATCGGCTTCAGTCTTGATAGTCTGTCCATGACCCAAATGGTCATAAGTCGCCACAGCGATACCATTATCTGCCAAAAACTGTGCAAAATCGCTATAGCGCCCGCTGTGCTCTGCCATGCCATGCACAATCAATAAAGTCGCGCTAATCTCGACGTCTTTGCTACTTGGTTCAAAAAAGTCATGGTGCAAGTAGTGAATATTGTCAGAAGACAAAATGTGATCGTTACTGGTATCGATATTGGTACTCATGTAATGTTCCTTGATTACTTATAATTTTCATTAACGGTTTTGACGATATTTCTCAAATAATGAGTCAAGTAGCGCAATTTATCCTGCGGCTCTTATACTGTCCTATTGTACTGGGCGATGATAAATAATTTCACCTTATTTTATGATTTTAATTCAGTTATACAAAATATCATTCTACTAATAACGGTTGATGCAGTGACTATGGTTGAATATGTATAAGTCACATGAGTCACATAAGTCATTTACGCTCTTACTGTTTGCCCGCAACAGACTGGTCTTATTTATATGATACTTTTAAATGAGTTTTTAAAGTCATTTATATCAATCAACATTCCATCAAATATTAACAGCAACTAACCGCCTTGATAAAATCATCTATGACGAAATTTTCATCGAAAAAGACACTGCTATTGGCAGGCGCAGGTCATGCTCATATTGGCATGTTGCGCCAACTTAGCGCCGCGCGTTTAAAGGACGCCGATACGATAGAGGCAGACATTCATTTAATTAGTGAGCAACCGCAAACGATATATTCTGGCATGTTACCGGGTTGGATGGCAGGGCATTATCAGCTGCATGATATCAGTATCGATATCAAATCGCTTTGTGTGCGAGCAGGCGTGCGCTTTATTCAGCAATCGCTTGTACAAGTAAACGCAGCGTCAAACAAGGTGGTTACGACAGGCGATGAACAAACGGATTTTGACTATGATGTCTTGTCTCTAAATACGGGCGCAGATACAGATATGCGTTGGCTACCTGACCACAATGGCTACAACGAGCACAGAAGCGATAGTGACGATAACAATACTGGCGCTGCTAATACTGGCGTGATTGCCATACGACCATTATCAACATTTATCACCCAATGGCAGCGAATTCTAAAGGACGCTCAGCAGTCTGAAAAGTATCAATTGGCTATTATTGGGGCAGGTGCTGCAGCCATAGAGTTGGTGATGGCAGCCCAAGTCGCGCTACGGAACATCAATCGTAATCACCAAGTGACATTAGTATGCGGTGAGAATCTATTGTCAGGATTTAACTCAGACTTTCGACAACGGGTTGTTCAGCAGTTACATCGCCATGGTATTACGATAATTCGAGAACGAGCGACTGATTATCGCGATGGTAAATTATTGACTACGCATAAATCATTGCCCATAAATGCTGTCATCGCTGCGACTGGCGTCATAGGGTCGGCATGGACGGCTTCTACGGATTTGGAAATCGAAGGTGATGGGTTTGTCGCGGTAAACTATAAGCAACAGAGCGTCTCTCATCCTAACGTGTTTGCGGTTGGTGATGTGGCGACACGAATCGATAAATACGTGGCGCACTCGGGGGTTCATTCAGTGCATGGTGGTGCTGTCGAAGCCGATAATTTATTGGCCTATTTGAAAGATAGCATAATGAAGAGCTATCAGCCAAAGTCACGCACGCTATATCTGCTGTCTTGCGGTGATAAATACGCCATTGGTAGTTGGGGTAATGTAAACCTACAAGGTCGCTGGGTATGGCATCTCAAAAAGTATATTGATAAACGCTTCATAGAGGCGGATAAGGGTTAATGCTCATTTGGAATAAACCATAAAATCCATATGATTAGTTGTCAATGCTTATTGATAATCAGGTATGATTGATTAGATAAACCGTAAAATGAGAAAGTGGGTTTTACGTTGTAAATTTTTAAAATAAACAGTAAAAGCAATGCGCTATCTGTGTTTTCTAATCTTTAATGTCACGTTGCTATCCTTTTTTAGTTGTACTGCTAACAGGATTTTATACCACCATGAAATCAACTATCGAGTTACTTGAGCATACGGACTTTCCAGCGATAAAACGGCATCAATTGACAATATTGCAAGTCAATATGGGCTACTTATGCAATATGTCCTGTGTACATTGCCATGTGGCTGCTAGTCCTTATCGTACCGAGATGATGTCACGTGAGTTGGTTGAGCTGATACCGAAGGTATTACAAGCACAAAACATCGATACGCTTGATTTGACGGGCGGTGCGCCTGAAATGCATGAGGATTTTAAGTATTTGGTCACGGCCGCTCGGGCATTAGGTGTCAAAGTGATAGACCGCTGTAATCTGACTATCCTTATGGAAGAGGGTTATGAGGATATGGCGCAGTTTTTAGCAGACAACCAAGTTGAAGTAGTGGCGTCTTTGCCTTGTTATTCTTTAGAAAACGTGGATAAACAGCGCGGTAAAGGTGCGTTTGATGACAGTATATTGGGATTGAAAAAGCTCAATCAGTTGGGGTATGGCAAGTCTGATTCGAATTTAATATTAAACTTGGTTTTCAATCCGCAAGGTGCGACGCTACCACCCAATCAACAGCAGCTTGAAGCCGACTATAAGCGGGAGTTAAAGGCGCACTTTGATATTGAGTTTAACCATTTATTTGCTCTAACAAATATGCCGATTCAGCGTTTTGGTGCGGTGCTATTGGCAAAAGACCAGTTCCATCCGTATATGGATTTGCTCAAAGCTAATTATATGGCTGCCAATTTGGCCGAGGTCATGTGCCGTTCGACCATTAGTGTCAATTGGTTGGGTGAGCTGTTTGATTGTGATTTCAATCAGCAGTTAGAGATACCTGTCCCCAACAAGTCACGGCGACACCTAAATGATTTGTTAACGCAAAACCCCTCTGGTGATGACATTGCCATTGCTGACCACTGCTATGGTTGTACAGCAGGACAGGGCAGTAGTTGTGGCGGTGCGTTAGAAGAAGAGGCAGTAGAGCTAGTGCTAGTGGACACGCCTTAGCCGTTCTAATGCAAGTGATTTTAATACAAGCACTTTCAATATAAGCACTTTAAACATAGATTCTTTAAGCCTAAGCACTTTAAACATAGGTACTTTTAGTATAAATAAAAAATTTAAGTAAAAAACAATCAGTGTAAACGGAGTAAGTCCTATGTCAGTATTTAACTTTTCAGCGAAGACGTTTTTCGCCCAACCAGTGATTGCTACGACTATTTTATTAGCAAGCGTGGCTGCTCATGCTGACTTCAACCATCAGAGCTGGGATAGCTTACTAAGTAAGCATGTAACTATGACCAACGGTGGCAAAGCTTCAGTGGTCAATTATGCTGGTATGAAAGCAGATCAAAGTAAGCTGACAAGCTATCTAGAAGCGACAAGCAAGGTATCTCAATCAGAATTCAATCGTTGGAGTAAAAATGAGCAGTTGGCATTTTTAATCAACGTTTATAACGCTGGTACGGTTGATTTGGTATTGACGAAATATCCAAACGTCAAATCTATCAAAGACATCGGCGGACTGTTTGGGTCACCATGGAAGCAAGAGTTTGTTTCGGTACTCGGTAAGACGCGCTCACTTGATGATATCGAGCACAACCTCATTCGTGGTTCTAAACGCTACAACGATCCTCGCATTCACTTTGCGGTCAATTGTGCCAGTATTGGTTGCCCTGCATTGCAAGATGATGCCTTTACTGGTAAGCGTTTAGACAGTCAACTAGAGCAGGCAACGTCTAAGTTTTTAGCAGACAGTAGCCGTAACAGTCTTAAAGGCGATACGCTAAGAGTGTCACCGATTTTTAAGTGGTATAAAGAAGACTTTGCAACCAACTGGCGTGGCACCAAAGATTTAGCAGGGTTTTTGGGTCGTTATAACTCGTCACTAGGATTGAGTAAAGCTCAGACAGCAGAGCTAAAACAAGGCAAGATAAAAATAAGCTATACCGACTACAACTGGAATTTGAACAAAAAATAAGCCAGTTTTTAATCTTACTCGCTGATTCATGTGAAGGTGTATCCATTGAACCTATCAATTATTGTTCCTTTATTAAATGAAGCGAACAACTTGCCTGAGCTTATTGCTCATATTGTCCATCTCGATCCGGCACCGCAGCAAGTGATATTGGTCGATGGTGGTTCAGTGGATGGTTCGGTTGCTATCGCCAAAAGTGTGCTCAAAAGTACAGAGATTGCTCAATCAATCATTGATTGGCATATTATCGAATCTAGGGTAGGACGTGCTCAGCAAATGAATGCGGGCGCTGTGTTAGCAACAGGTGATGTACTGCTATTTTTACACGCTGATACCGAGCTGCCAGCTTGCGCGATAGATAACATTCAGCAGGCAATAGCTCAGTACGATTGGGGACGTTTTGATGTGCGCTTAGATAGTCATGAGCCATTGTTAAGCATCGTCGGATTAATGATAAATCAACGCTCGCGCTTAATGGATATAGCCACTGGTGATCAAGCAATATTTATCAAAAAGTCTTTGTTCGAGCAGATTGGTGGCTATCCTGATCAGCCACTGATGGAAGATATAGAACTGTGTAAACGGCTAAAGAAAATTTCTCGACCAGCTTGTCTAAAAAGCAAAGTCACGACCTCAGCTCGGCGTTGGCAGCAGCATGGTATATGGCGGACGATTTTCTTGATGTGGCAGTTGCGCTTTGATTATTGGCGCGGCGTATCGCCTAATGTTTTAAAGCAACGTTATTATAAGTAGTGAGATTGTTTGATTTATAAATATGATAGACAAAAGAAGAAAGAGCTCGTCCTTGTACATTTGACCAATTGAGAGACCGTTATAGTGACAGCTGATTTATCTGCAAGACAGCAAGATACCTGCATCATTCTGTTTGCAAAATATCCAGCGCGCAATAAGGCAAAAACCCGTTTGCAGCCAGCGCTAGGGGTAGATGGCGCTGCACGTATGGCAAGGCAACTATTACTGCATAGTATTGAGCAGACCATTGATACTGGTTTTTCCGTCGAGCTATGTGTGAGTCCAGCACCAACAGATCCATGTTGGCAGGCGCTTGATTTGCCTGACTCGTTGCGCTGGTCTACGCAGGCCAACGGTGATTTGGGTTTGCGTATGTTGATAGCCAGTCAGCGCGCATTGCAACATTTTGACAAGGTTGTGTTAATTGGTACGGACTGTCCTAGTCTTACGACAGCACGTATTCAGACATCGGTACAGCAGCTAAATCAACACGATGCGGTTATGATTCCAGCAACTGATGGTGGGTATGTGTTGTTAGGATTTAAACAAGTTAATGACAGCATGTTTTCGGACATTGTTTGGAGTACGGCTAGTGTAGCCGCTGTCACCAAGCAGCGCATGGCGGCATTAGACTGGACACTTGCACTATTTGACCCTTTGCACGATATTGATGAGCCTAAAGATCTAGTACATTTGCCGTCAGGCTGGCTAGATTCTTACATCAATATTAATATCAAAGTGGATAACTACTGATAACCGATAAGTGACAACTAGGTCGATAAACTCACTAATGTAGTTGCATATTCTAAGATGATTTACTAAGATTTTTCAATGGATGGCACATTCAATAAGGATATTGTTATGCATGACGTCGTGCAAAATTACTATGGCAAAGAGTTACAGAGTACCA
Source organism: Psychrobacter sp. Ps2 (assembly GCF_022129405.1). Lineage (NCBI taxonomy): Bacteria > Pseudomonadati > Pseudomonadota > Gammaproteobacteria > Moraxellales > Moraxellaceae > Psychrobacter > Psychrobacter sp. Ps2. Next base: position 43,326 of record NZ_JADQAM010000030.1, read on the forward strand.
ATGATTTAAAGACCTCGGCTTGTTGTGATATCAGCAATATGCCTGAGTGGCTCAAGCCATTACTCGCAAATATTCATGATGAAGTATTGAATCGCTATTATGGCTGCGGTCTGGTATGTCCAGCACTGCTTGAAGGCTGTCGAATTTTAGACTTGGGCAGTGGCTCAGGCCGAGATGTCTATGCACTAGCACAATTGGTTGGCGAGAGTGGCCACGTAGTCGGTGTTGATATGACCGATGAGCAGTTAGCCGTTGCCAAACAGCATCAAGCCTATCATGTCGATAAGTTTGGCTATGATAATGTGACGTTTTTACATGGCTATATTGAAAAGCTAGATGAACTAGACCTTGAGGCTGATAGATTTGATATTATCGTCTCAAACTGCGTTATCAATTTATCACCAGATAAAGCCGCGGTCATGGCCAGTGTGCAGCGTTTGCTGAAACCTGGTGGAGAGTTTTATTTTTCTGACGTCTATGCCGATCGCCGTATACCGCAACACTTGATTGACGACCCAGTCTTATATGGAGAGTGTTTGAGCGGTGCGTTATATTGGAAGGATTTTAACCGTTTGTCACGAGATGCGGGATTCTTGGACGTACGTTTGGTTGAAGATCGCCCACTTGAGATTACAGATCCTGCTTTGGCGGCTAAAATTGGTGATATTCAGTTTTTCTCTGCGACTTATCGCTTATTTAAAATCGACTCGCTTGAGGATGCTTGCGAAGATCACGGACAAGCGGTGATATATAAAGGAACTATCGAGCAGTCCCCGCATCGGTTTGATTTAGATAAACATCATGCTATCGAAGCTGGTCGGGTATTCCCAGTATGTGGCAATACGTTTCGCATGCTGCAAGAATCACGCTTTGCGCCGCATTTTGAGTTTATCGGTGATTACAGTCGTCACTACGGTATTTTTGCAGGTTGCGGTGAGTTAATGCCATTTACTCAACCTATGGTGCTGGCAACTGGCTTGGGCGGTTGTTGCTGATATCAAAGTGATGTATTTAGTATAAATTTCGAATATACATGCTAAATTATAGAAAAGGCCATTATTTTAGTTAATGGCCTTTTTTGACTTGATTGAAGTCAGATTAAGACTAAACCGATTAGAAGTAGTCAGTTTAAGATGGAGAGTAAATATCAAGATTACGCTAGCAAGGCGGCCAGTCTAATCTTGGTATGCTCGTCCATCGCATCTATAGGTGTGACTAGCGCTTGTGCGAGGGCATTGTGAGCGATTGAATCAGGTAGTTCGGCGGCAATCAAAGCCACGGCTTTCTGTATCACTTTTTGAGCATTGTCCGCATTTTTCATTAGGTTCTTTATCGCATAGTCGGCACTGACGGCTTCTTCCGTTGGATGCCAACAGTCGAAGTCTGTCACCAGAGCTAACGTGGCATAAGCAATACTGGCTTCACGTGCCAATTTGGCTTCTGGCATATTGGTCATGCCAATAACATCTGCCTGCATCTGACGATACCATTCTGACTCTGCCCGAGTTGAGAATTGAGGCCCTTCGATACAGACATAAGTCGCCTGTGGGTGACTAGTGCCTTCTGTAATATCCGCTTTGTCATAAGCGCGCGTCAAGAGTTCTGCTAGAGCAGGGCATAGTGGGTCAGCCATAGATACATGGGCGACGGCACCTTCACCGAAGAACGTACTCACTCGCTGCTTGGTCATATCAATCATTTGATCAGGCACGACCATATCTAATGGCTTAAGATGCGCTTGCAATGAGCCAACTGCTGATACGGAGACGATATAGCGTACCCCAAGCGTTTTTAGCGCATAGATATTGGCTCGATAAGGTACTTCGGACGGCGTCAGTCTATGTCCCTGACCATGCCTCGTCAAAAAAGCAACGGTCACTCCCTCAAGCTCACCTAAGACAATATCATCAGATGGACTGCCATAAGGCGTCTGTATCGTCACACTGCGTTTGTTGGTCAGTGATGACATTTGGTAGAGACCGCTGCCACCGATGATAGCAATATCAGCAGATAATGTTGCTAGTACTTCCGTGTGAGGTATTGTCATAAGGACTATCCGAATGGGTTAATAAAAGAGAGACACAGACTAGTGCCATGTAATATCCTGAACCAAAAAATAGCTCAGATAAAATATAGCAGAACTTTTGTCCTTATAGTTATAAATTGAGATAGTTATAAATAGAGAATTCTCATTAATTTGCTATATCTAAAGATTCCTAAGAAATAATGCGATATGACAATATTTTTCAGATATCGATAAAGGTTTACAATAGCGACAATTTTTGTTTTAATATTTATTAAATGAAACTTTGTTTCGCATAGCAAAACATACATATATATATTAGTACAATTGATGAATGACCTATATTTTCTCTAATAGCTTTAAATATAAGGTATTGAAAGAAAAATAGAAAGTAAGCTAAGGTTTATTTATTGACAGAATTGCTATATTATTACTCGTCTGTAACGTATTTATGTATAAATACGGATATTGTTAAACGTATAAAACCGATTACTTCAAGGATGAATTCAATGCTTAATTCTTTAAAATCCCCATTACTTTTGTCAGCTATGTTGAGTGCTGCGCTAGGTCTAACCGCATGCTCATCTCCAAGCTCAGAGGGCAGTGATACTGCATCTGCAGATAGCGCGGCAACGGATACTGCAGCAGATAAGCTTGATACTAAGTTTTTGACCATCGCTACTGGCGGTGCATCTGGCCCTTACAACATCATTGGTACTTCATTGTCTGAAGTCTATGTCAAAACCTTTGGCGTAAACTCAAAAACTCAAACCACTGGCGCATCAGTCGAAAACGTCAATCTATTGACCCAAGGCAAGGTCGACATGGTCTTGGCATTGAGTGATGTGGTTACGGATGCTGTCGAAGGTAAAAACAACTTTGAGCAGCCAATCACTAACATTCAACAGATTGCTGTTTTGTACCCTAACGTGGTGCAAATTGTGACCTCAAAAAAATCTGGTATCAAAAACATTGAAGATTTACGAGGCAAGCGCATTGCTGTAGGCGATCAAGGTTCTGGTACAGAAGTCAATGCTCGTACTTTACTGGAAGGGTTTGGTATCACCTATGATGATGTCACCGTTGATTATCTAGGCTTTGCTGAAGCTGCTGATGGTATGAAAGCAGGTAAGATCGAAGCGGCATTCTTTAGTAGTGGTCTACCAAACTCATCTTTGATGGAGTTAGAGCAAGGCTTAGATTTACAGATTGTCACTATCAACCAAGACAAGCTAAAAGAAATCATCGCGACCAAGCCTTACTTCAAAACCTTTGAGATTCCTGCTGGTACTTATGGCAACGAAACAGCCGTACCAACTGCAGCAATCATGAATGCATTATTGGTTAGCTCTGATCTATCTGAAGCGGATGGTTATAAACTAACCAAAGCATTGTTCGATAATTTAGATGGTCTAAAAACAGCTCACCAAGCGGCCAATGATATCAGTCTAGAAACCGCTCGTGATGGCATGGTAGCCCCAATCCATCCTGGAGCTAAAAAATACTATGACGAACAAGCAGCCAAGTAATTCATTATGGTTATCAACTGGCGCGGCATTTATTGCAGCGCTGGTTTTTTTTACGCTATGGTTAGGCTCTACGCTTCAGTCTGTCGTTGAAGTGCGAGTCGCAGGCGTAGACGGTGCTGATGATAAGGTTTGTTATTTCACTGAGCCTGATTTTCAGCTACGTTGGATACATTCTGTAGAAAAACAGTGGTGGGAAGAACAGTATCAACGCATAGACGGCAGCAGTACAGCAGGTGCGGAGCTGTTACTGACCACGACCTATTTTGAAGCGTTCGGTGCGGGAACACCCTCCACCGAAATGCTTGCTCCTATACAAAAGCCTGGCTATCTGGGTTATCAAATCAACGAAAAACTGCCTCGCCTTAATTGGGTCGTATCTAGACTGACCAAAGGTGAAATGGATTATGGTGGTCATCGTTTCTTGATTCACCAGTGGGTGCCAGACTATTCTGAAGTGGTGATCATGCCTAAGACGTATGATTTAATTGATAGATTTAAAAAGGACTTTTGTCATGAACTCCCAAGTGACGGATCAAGGTAGTGTGACTACCATGCCAGATGCTCAAGTTGATAACGATGCTGAGGCGGATGCGGTCAACCGAGCAGTATTGGAAAAATATGACCGAGAGTCAATCACGCGTCATATCACTCAAGGACCAGTGAAGTATTTTATCGCTGGCATTTGTATACTCTATTCACTGTTTCATTTATATATCACTTTTAATCCAATGCCGGCACTGTTACAGCGCTCTGTACACGTGGGTGTTGGTTTTGCATTGATATTCCTGATTTTTCCAGCCAGTAAAAAAAGCAGTCGTAAGCGAGTGGCATGGTATGACTGGATTTGGTTTGCCTTATCTCTATCTGGTATGGGCTATCTCATTTATGAGTATCAAGATATCGTTACCTCGCGTGGCGGTATGGCCAATCAGGTCGATGTGATATTTTCCTTGATTACGGTAGTCTGCGTACTAGAAGGCAGTCGCCGTATCACTGGTTGGATTTTGCCAATATTGGCAGGGATATTCTTGGCTTATCCATTTGTCAGTCATTTGGATTTTATGCCCGATAGGCTGCTGACTCGTCCTTATGATATGGGTGATATCTTTGGTCAATTATTCTTGAAAACAGAAGGTTTGTACTCTGTTGCGATTGGTGCCTCGGTTACCTTTATCTTTTTATTTATTCTCTTCGGTGCATTCTTAGCACGCTCGGGAATGGGGCAGTTATTTAATGATTTAGCATTGGCCATCGCTGGTCATAAAAAGGGCGGGCCTGCAAAAGTAGCAGTCATCTCTAGTGGTTTTATGGGTAGTATCAATGGCTCAGCTTTATCAAATGTGGTTAGTACAGGTGCCTTTACCATTCCGCTGATGAAAAAGGTCGGCTATCACAAAGATTTCGCAGGTGCAGTTGAAGCCAGTGCTTCGGTTGGTGGACAGATATTGCCTCCGATTATGGGTGCTAGTGCCTTTATTATGGCTGAGACAACAGGCTTGCCGTATAGCACGATTGCCTTAGCAGCATTATTACCAGCGATCTTGTACTATTTAGGCGTCATTGCGCAGGTGCATTTCCGTGCTGGACGTCGAGATCTAAAAGGTATTGCTAAAGAAAATTTACCAGCGGTCAAAGAAGTACTAAAAGCCCGCGGTCACATGTTATTGCCGATTGTCTTCTTGATTTTCTTATTAATCAGAAACGTACCTGTGGGATATGCAGCAGCTTATACCATTGGCTTCACCGTTGTGATCAGTATGCTACGTGCCGAAACGCGCATGAGCTTTTCTGATATTTTGGGTGCATTAGAAGATGGTGCGCGCCAGTCACTAGCGGTAATGGCTGCCTGTGCGGTCGTCGGTATTATCATTGGGGTTGTGAGTCTGACCAGTTTTGGTACGGTAATGACGTCCTCTATCGTCACGCTAGGCGCAGGATCACTATTCTTTACGCTTATCTTAACGATGTTGGCATCAATGGTTTTGGGCATGGGATTACCCTCTATTCCTGCCTATATCATTACGGCGACGATGGCTGCGCCAGCATTGGCCGGTTTTGATATTCCAATCTTGTCAGCGCACATGTTTGTTTTCTATTTTGGTATCTTTGCCAATATTACACCGCCTGTGTGTCTCGCAGCCTTTGCGGGTGCAGGTATATCCGGTGGTGATCCGATGAAAACAGGGTTCTTGTCCCTCAAGCTTGCCCTCGCGGGATTTATCGTGCCGTTTATGTTTATCTATAATCCAACGATGTTGATGATAGATCCAACTGGCCTAGCAGTCACGGCAAAAGATTTCCCGCTGCCACCTATTGTAGATATCATTACAGTAGTAGTGACTTCGGTGACAGGTGTTATTGCGCTGAGCTCAGCACTTGAAGGCTACTTTAGAGGCGGTATGAATACGGTGACTCGTGTCATCTTAGCTATTGGTGCTTTATTATTGATTTATCCTGAAATCACGACAGGTATTGCAGGTGGTATTATTGTCCTTGGTATTGCTGCATTCAATATAAAAACAGCTGGAAAGCCAACGCCTACTTTAACCGTGTAAAGCGTTAGGTTTAATCCTTTGACAATTTATTAAAGCTAAAAAAAGGGTGAATAACAAATCTGTTATTCACCCTTTTTAATATTCTTAAGAAATGTTTTAGCGACTGCTGTTCGCAACTACTTTCACATCACTTTATTACTAAATTAGCAGCCAAGTTTGCCTTCAGCTTCTAATGCTTTTTTGCTACGGATAGGTGCTGGGCAGTCTTCGCCATAGTACTGACGATCTGCAAAGTAGCTTGAGCGTACCATTGGGCCTGCCCAAATACTAAAGAAGCCGATTTTTTTGCCGTAGTCCATATAGCGTTGGAACTCATCTGGATGGACATAACGATCAACAGGGGCGTGGTTTTTACTAGGCTGTAGATACTGACCAATCGTGATCATATCTACATCATGAGCTTTTAGATCATCAAGTAGCGCATAGATCTCTTCTTCTGTCTCGCCAAGACCAACCATAAAGCCGCACTTGGTGGCGATATCAGGACGACGCTCTTTATAAATCTTAAGCAAATCTAGTGAATGCTGATAGTCAGAACCTGGACGGAAGGCTTTGTATAGACGTGGCACGGTTTCGATGTTGTGGTTAAACACATCTGGTGCAGTCTCTGTCAATAAATCCAATGCGATATCCATACGACCGCGGAAATCTGGTACTAGGATTTCAATCAAGCAGTTTGGGCTAAGTGCTCTTGACTCGTTTAGCACTTCTACAAAATGTCCCGCACCGCCGTCTTTTAAATCGTCGCGATCGACAGAGGTGATTACGGCATACTTAAGCTGTAGACCTTGAATCGTCTCAGCGGTATGACGCGGCTCATCCTTGTCTAGCTCATTAGGGCGACCGTGACCTACATCACAGAATGGGCAGCGACGCGTACAGATATCACCCATGATCATAAAGGTGGCTGTACCATCAGCGAAGCACTGCGGCAAGTTAGGGCAGGCTGCTTCTTCACAGACGGTATAAAGCTTTTGCTCACGCAAGGTTGCTTTGATACGAGCAACTTCAGCAGGCGAGGACATTTTTACCCGAATCCAATCAGGCTTTTTCTTTGCCTCGACAGTCGGGATCACTTTAATTGGGATACGGGCAACTTTGTCATAGCCACGCAGCTTTTCGCCTTGGATGGCTTTTTTTGGTTTGGCCTTAGCAGCAGGTACATGTGTTTGTACGGCAGTTGTCATAATGGAGTTATCTCTTAACCCTTTATATTATAAGGGTTTATGGAATTATCAGAATGTTTTATGAGTGCAGATATTATAGCAGAAATTTGGTCGTCAATTTTTAAACAATATTGTTAAGATTACTATGATTGCTCGGACGACCATAGTTTTAAATATCTATATCGATTTCCAACTCATTCAGTATATCTATGGCAGCACGAAACGCTTCTTGAGTAGCAGGTGCACCGCAGTACGGCAAGCTGTGCATGAGCACTTCTCTAATCTCAGCGACACTGGCCCCGTTGTTAATGGCACCGCGTATATGACCTTTCAACTCGTTTGGGCTTTTTTGGGCAATTAAAAAGGCAATAGTGATTAATGAGCGATACTTGCGTGGTAATACTGAGTCATCTTGCCAAGTGCTGCCCCAAGCGTGTTCGATAATCCAGTCTTGCAACGGTTGGGTAAATCCTGTGGCAGCATCAAGCGAGCGTTTGACATGCTGCTCACCCATGACCTCAGTGCGTACCTTGAGACCATTGTCATAGTTAGGATTGTTGTCCGTATTGCTATCAGTCATATCGTCGTCCTTAATATTTTTACCAAAATGTTTTTACCAAATCGACTACTAATCAATCGACTATTAATAAATCTAAGTTGCTACATTTCTTTAAGCTGAATTCTATCGAAGTTGTTTCTTACAAAATTGTATATCAGTCATATGGTGCCTGCTCAGTCATAAAGCAAGCGCTTATTGATAAGCGTAATCAGGCAAATGCCAGTTATAATGAGCGCTACAATCATATTATTGATGGCACTATTTTTATAATAAATGTTCAATATGGCCTTACAATGCGCCTTTTCAGGGCTGAGCCATTAACATTTAAAGCGTTTTAAGCTATGATTGCACGGATAATTATTTCATATAGTATATAGACGCAGGCAGTCATGCTGACTACCCACGTAATGTGCTACACCCCAACTGACGAGGACGACTATTGTGTTAGAAGCTTATCGTAAACATGTCGAAGAACGTGCTGAGCTAGGAACTGTACCCCTACCACTAAATGAAAAACAAGTAGTAGAGTTGGTTGAATTATTAAAGAACCCGCCTGCAGGCGAAGATGCGTTCTTGATGAACCTATTAGAAAACCGTATCCCTGCTGGTGTTGACCAAGCAGCATACGTTAAAGCGGCATTTTTGGCTGCTATCTTAAAGGGTGAAACATCATCACCACTTATCAGCAAGCAAAAAGCTGTTGAAATTCTAGGCACTATGCAAGGTGGCTACAATGTTCAGCCACTAGTTGCTGCACTAGATGATAGCGAAGTTGCACAAGACGCTGCTGAAGCACTAAAGAAAACTTTGCTAGTATTTGACGCGTTCAATGACGTGACTGAAAAAGCAGAAGCTGGCAACACTATTGCTAAAGAAGTGATTCAGTCTTGGGCTGACGCAGAATGGTTCTTGAACCGTGCTGAAGTACCAAAGAAAACCACTTACACGACGTTTAAAGTAACTGGCGAAACCAACACGGATGACTTGTCACCTGCGCAAGACGCATGGAGCCGTCCTGATATCCCATTGCATTCGCTAGCCATGCACAAAAACTCTCGCGACGGCATCAATGCTGACGAAGAGGGCGTTGTTGGCCCAATGAAGCAAATCGAAGCACTGAAAGAAAAAGGCCATCCGCTAGCCTATGTTGGTGATGTTGTTGGTACTGGTTCTAGCCGTAAGTCTGCAACCAACTCAGTATTGTGGTTGATGGGTGAAGATATCCCTAACGTGCCAAACAAACGTGGCGGCGGTCTAGTACTTGGTAACAATATCGCTCCTATCTTCTTCAACACGATGGAAGATTCTGGCGCATTGCCAATCGAAAAAGTGGCAGTCGATAACCTAAACATGGGTGATGTATTTGACATCTATCCGTACGAAGGCAAAATCACTAAACATGACTCTGATGAAGTACTATCAACGTTCTCACTAAACTCACCAACATTGCTTGATGAAGTTCGTGCTGGCGGCCGTATTCCATTAATCGTTGGTCGTGGTTTGACTAACCGTGCTCGTGAGTATATGGGTCTTGGTCATTCAGATATCTTTGCTAAGCCAGAAGAGCCAGCTGATACCGGTAAAGGCTTTACGCTTGCACAGAAAATGGTTGGTAAAGCGTGTGGTCTGTCAGGCGTACGTCCAGGTATGTACTGTGAGCCTAAGATGACGACTGTCGGCTCTCAGGATACGACTGGTCCAATGACGCGTGATGAGCTAAAAGACTTGGCATGTTTGGGTTTCCAAGCAGACCTAGTGATGCAGTCATTCTGTCATACTGCCGCTTATCCAAAGCCAGTTGACGTTGAAACTCAGCACACACTACCTGACTTTATCATGAACCGTGGCGGCGTAAGCTTACGTCCAGGTGATGGTATCATTCACTCATGGTTGAACCGTATGCTACTTCCAGATACCGTTGGTACTGGTGGTGACTCGCATACTCGTTTCCCAATGGGTATCTCGTTCCCAGCGGGTTCTGGTCTAGTTGCTTTCGCAGCGGCAACTGGTGTAATGCCACTTGATATGCCTGAATCTGTTCGTGTTCGTTTTGTTGGTGAGCGTCAAGCGGGTATCACCCTACGTGACCTAGTACATGCGATCCCTTACCAAGCAATCAAAGAAGGTTACTTGACGGTTGATAAGAAAGGTAAAATCAACGAGTTCAACGGCCGTATTCTTGAAATCGAAGGTCTAGAAGATTTGACCGCTGAGCAAGCGTTTGAATTGTCTGATGCCTCAGCTGAGCGTAGTGCTGCTGGTTGTACCATCACTTTATCTGAAGCGTCAGTGACTGAGTACCTAAACTCAAACATCACGCTGCTTAAGTGGATGATCTCAGAAGGCTATGGCGATGCACGTACGATCAGCCGCCGTGTTGAGCAAATGCAAGAGTGGTTGGCTAATCCAAGCCTCATGCGTGCTGATGATGATGCTGAATACGCGATCGACATCACTATCGATATGAGCGAAATCAAAGAGCCTATCCTGTGCTGCCCGAACGATCCAGATGATGCAAAAACTCTAGCAGACGTGGCTGGTGATACGATTGATGAAGTATTCATTGGTTCATGTATGACTAACATCGGTCACTTCCGTGCCGCTGGTAAATTGCTACAAGACGTACCAGCAGGTAGCCTGAAGACTCGTCTATGGATTGCACCACCTACTAAGATGGATGCACGTCAGTTGATGGAAGAAGGTTACTACAACATCTATGCACAAGCCGGCGCTCGTACTGAAATGCCAGGTTGTTCACTATGTATGGGTAACCAAGCACGTATCGCACCGAAATCTACTGCGGTATCGACCTCAACTCGTAACTTCCCGAACCGTCTAGGTCAAGGCGCTAACGTATACCTAGCTTCTGCAGAGCTTGCAGCAGTCGCAGCGGTACTTGGTAAACTGCCAACTAATGAGGAGTATCAGCAGTATGCTGGCATGCTAAACAGCATGGGTGATGAAGTCTATCAATACATGAACTTCGATCGTATGGAAGACTATACTGAAGAAGCAGACAAGATTAACGTTGCTCAGTTGACCTAGTCTTGAGTATACAAGCTTTTAAAATTAGAAGCTTTATACTAAAAACTTTATACGTAAGACAAAAAACCCCCGTATCGTCATGATGCGGGGTTTTTTATTAGAAATAAACACGTCATTGGTTGACGTCTATAGATAATATATAGTTGTAACCTGTCATTTGTTGGTTAATAATTAATAAAATTAACTTATTGCAGGGTAGTATATATGTCTAAAGCTGAAAAAAGTAAGGTGAAAATAGAGTGCATAGATGATGAAATAATAATTCCAGATATTATTAATGAATATCACTACAATTTTTTTTCTAGAAAGAACTATAAAGTTCCTATCTGTTTAAAATTCGTTAATATATTTTTACTATTTTTTGCTCTAGGTAGTATTTATCTTACACTAAAATTAATAAGTCTTAATATTTCTTATGTAGGTTTTACAATATTTATTATTATAGGATTTCTATGGCTTTTGAATGCTTTATATATTCAATGTATAGTTAATACTAGAATAGTTCTAAAATTTTATATGCTACTAGATCGTAATGATCTTGCGGAGTTTATAAATGAGATTAATAAGAGTGGAAAAATAGAAATAAAAGATTTTGTTATTAGGAATATAGGGCAAGCTATAAAAATAAAGACGGCTTTTAGCTCAATTTTAACAGTTGCAAACAAAATTTACGTTGAAAAGATTATAGATACTTGGCTGTCAAAGGTAGTTAGAAAAGAAGAGCAGTTACAATTTGCAGATAAAATTTCTGAGTGGAAAAGATTACAAGATCAATATAATTTGGGGAATAGTTTTAATATTAATAATTTCATATTTAGTCCTGATTCTAAGGCGAGAATTACGGGTTTGGTAGCGGTGTTATTCACAGTAACGGCTGCAATAATTATCAAAAATGGGGATGTTAATGTTTTTTATGAGCTTTTCTCGTATGAAGGCTTAAGATTATTTGCGGTAACAGCTATACTTGTAATTGAGTTGCTTTCTATTGCTTATATGATTATAGGCTTTGTTAAAGAAATAATTGATTATATAGATGACTGTTTTAACGATTTACTTGTACTTGACAAAAAGCCAAGTGATTTAAGAATTAGTAGATTTATCAGAAGACTGCTTTTGAGAGCTACTATAGAAAATAGAAAATAAGTGCTGGAAAACTAAAAAACTTTTAGTTTTATATTTTTAAATAATGAGCTTACTTTAAAAATAGCCAGTGGTATAAAAACCAACTGGCTTCTCCTAGCATCTTATGTATAGTTAAGTCTTTATAAAATCGATACAGCCCATATCATGAAACAGTTTAGGTAGATTATTCTCCATCCATCCTTG